>JBBRXR010000012.1:0-11281 GCA_038238485.1 Elusimicrobiota bacterium
AATCAGTTCCCGGCAGCGCTGACGTCAGCTTCTTTTTCACCGAACCGCCGGCCGTGACGACCATCATCAATCCGATCGATGTGCTCGTTGGTCGCCCGGACCATTTTCAGCCGACGTCCGGCCTGGTGCTGACGATCGTCGGCGCCGGCGACAATCTCCGCCAGAGCGGCGGCGTGAGCGTCGAACTCGTCCGGCATTCGGGGGGAGATGCGTGGTGGAAGGAAGCGACGCAGACGTGGATGCCCACGACGTCGTCGAATTCCGTGAATGTGCCCGGCGCCAATAACGCGACGCCGGACTACTCGTGGAACCTCTCGCTCACCGGCCCCTACAGCGTCACGAACGCTTCCTACACGATCACGACGATTGGCTACTCGAAAGGATCGGGCCTGGCCGGCGTTCCGGTATCGCGCGACTTCGTGATCGACAACACGATTCCATCAGCCTTCATTATCCAGCCCGGCTCGGCGTCGACGAACACCATTGTCGCCATCACGGGAACGGCGCAGGATGTCGGCAACCCAGACCAGCCGTCGATTCCGAGCATGACGATCCGCATCAAGCGCGATGACGCGCAGTACTGGGACACGAACGCGCTCACGTGGTCGGGAACGCTCAAGGAATTCCCGGCGGATCTCGTCAGCACCCCCGGCCAGGCGACGGTCAACTGGAGCTCGGCTCCCGTGGTTCCGTATCAGGACGGCCGCCGCTACACGTTCATCGTCAAGCCGATCGACCTCGCCGGCAACGTAACCGCGCTCGAAAGTGGCATGACCAATTTCCAGGTCGTCTACGACACCACGCCGGCCGTCGCCGTCGCCACGCAGGTGGTGAACGGCCAGGTCCTCAAGAGCCTCTCGGTTCTCGCCGGC
Organism: Elusimicrobiota bacterium; assembly: GCA_038238485.1. GTDB lineage: Bacteria > Elusimicrobiota > Elusimicrobia > F11 > F11 > JBBRXR01. Next base: position 873 of record JBBRXR010000012.1, read on the forward strand.
ACCGCCAATGATCCGGCGGGCGCGTGGGCGCCGGGCCTGAAGTCCGACGTGGCGGTGGTTCAGTTCCAGATTTATTCCTACGACGAGGATCTCTACTGGGGCGGCAGCGCTTTCGACACGGGTTCGCCGATCTGGGTGAACACCAGCGGCACGCTGAACTGGACCTACAATTCCGCGGCGCTCAACGTCGAGCTCTCGAAGCCCGAGCGCAACGGAAAGTCGTTCCGTCTGCTCGTGCGCGCGATCGACAACGCCGGCAATGTCCAGTCGTCGTTCGTCGTCGCCGGCGCGAGCCTCACGTTCCGCATGGACACGGGCGTTCCGGACAGCACGCTGACGAAGCCAGTGGCGGGCAGCGCCTATCGGCCCACCGACCTTGCTGGCGGCAGCGCGTTCACCGGTTACGCCGTGGACTCTCCCGTGGTCGGCAACGCCGGCATCAGCTTGAACGAAGTGGTGCTGTCCTATATCAAGCAGTCGTCCGGTGCGACTTATTATTGGACGGGCACGCAGTTCTCGTCGTCCACGACCGAAAGCGCGTCGTGGCTCACGGCCAGCCCGCTCTCGGTCTTCCCATCGAGCACGACCTGGCGCTTCCTCTTCGCGAACCCCAGCGACTGGCGCACGCAGGGTGATCAGCTCTATCACCTGAAGACGCGCGCGCGCGACGGCGCGATCATCCCGCCGTCGATCGCCGGCCAGGGCAATCTCGAATCCACTTTCGACATCACCAATGACCTCACGTTTGTTGTCGATGACACCGCGCCCAACGGAGTGATCGCGGCGCCGGTCGCCGGGTACATCTCGGCGCTGCCATCGATCACTGGCACCGCGAATGGGGACAAGGCGGACCTCCTTCCGGAGGCCAGCGGCGGCGTGGTCGTCCAGCTGAGCTACACGAGTGGACCGGATACCTATTATTGGGACTCGGTTGGCGTGCGTTTCGCTTCGGGCGCGGTTTACGGAATGAACGCTTTCTACGCGGTCAACACCGGCACGGTCACCTGGTCTCTTCCGAAGTCGGGCGTTCCGCTCCCGACCCTCGCCCAGCTTGCCGAGCAGGTCTATCAGATCAGCCTCGTGCTCACGGACCGCGCCGGGAACACGACGGTCGCCAACACCGTGAGCGTGACGGTCGACAAGCAGGGACCCGTCGTTGCCTCGACGCGCCCTGCCAACGGCGACTTCTACGGCGGCGTCGGCGCGACGGGCATTGCGGCGAAGCCGATCTTGTCGCTCTCCGGCACCGCGCAGGACTCGGGCGCCACGGCTTCGGGCGTCCAACGCGTGGACGTGCGAATCCGCGACATCGCGGGCTCCTCGAATTTCTGGAACGGATCGTCGTTCGCACTTGCGAGCGGCGATGACCCGCTTGCTTATCGCGCCGCCACCGGCTCGGGTGCGGGCGTCGTCTCGTGGAATTACCCGACCGGCGGCGATTCGATCCCTGCGTGGGTGAGTGGCCGCGACTACCGCGTGAATGGTCGCGCCGTTGACTTCGGTGGAAATTACTCGCTCGCTTACTCGACCGCGGACTTCCTCTACGACGTCAACGTTCCGACCGTGACGTTGACCGCGCCGGCCCTCGCGTCCAGCTATCTTCCGACCCTTCCCGCGATTACGGGCAACGCGCAGGACGCGTTCTTTGTCACCGATACGCAGAACTCGCGCCTTGAGTCCGTTGAAGTTCAGATCCAGCGCGAGCAGGACAACCAGTACTGGACCGGAACGGTGTGGGACCCGGCGGTGACGTGGCTTTCTTCGGTCAGCGATGGCGTGACCGGCGTGACAGTCGGCATTACAACGGCGGCGTGGAGTTACAGCAACGTACCGGCGTGGCAGTCGGGCAGCCGTTACTACGTGCGCACCCGCGCCATCGACCGTTCGCACAACGTGAGCGCGGTGGTGACGTCGACCTTCACTTTCGACAACAGCGTGCCGACGATGGCGATCATCAGCCCCGCCGACGCGGCCGTAGGCGATCCGACGAACCCGCGGCTCTCGGTGATCACCACGATTTCCGGCACCGCCTCGGACGCGGCAGCGGGCCCGTTCCCGGCCGGCATCACGCAGGTCCAACTGCGCATCCAGGACCTCGAAATCGGCAAATACTGGAACCAGCCCTCGGGCGATTACAGCCCCGCGGGCTTCAGCATCACCACGGCGAACTCGGCCTGGTTCCTGGCGGTCACGACGACCACGCCTCCCTATCAGGTCTGGAGCACCACCTTCTCGTGGCGCACCGGCATCCGCTACATGATCGAAGCGCGCGCGCAGGACGCGGCCGGCAATTACACGGTGTCGTTCTCCACGGCCGACTTCCGCTTCGATAATACCGCGCCGGTCTCGGTCGCTACCGCGCCCGTGAACGGCGCGCTTCTCAACACGTTCACGGGCATCAACGGAACGGCATCCGACCTGGCGTCGGGCACGGTCACCTTGATGCAGGTCGCGATTCGCAAACTCTCGACAGGCTTCTGGTGGAACCCCGCCAGCATCGCCTCGGACAAATTCGACCTCACCACGGTGGGCGCCGCGTGGCAGAACGCCACGGGCGGCGCGACGTGGAGCTATGCGAACCTGCCGGAAGCGGCGCTGACCTCGGGCGTTTCCTATTACATCACCACGCGCGGCCAGGACAACGCGTCGCCGGTGAACATCGAGCTTCCGTTCCACGTCGGCGACTCCACCTTCACTTTCGACAACGCCGCGCCCACGATTTCGGTTAACACGCCGATCAACGCCACGTTCTTCACCGCGACGGTGCCGCTGGCCATCACCGGAACCGCGACCGACACGGTGTCGGGCGTGAGCACGGTGCAGGTCAGCATCAAGAACGGCAGCAATTACTGGAATGGTGTGAATAACGGGGCTGGAAGCTTCGGCGCGCTCAACTACGTCACCGCGACGTTCTCGGCGCCGAACTGGTCTTTCACCATTCCCGCCACTGAACTAGTGCAGGACTTCGTCGACGGCCAGAGCTACGACATCCAGGCCCGGGCCTGGGACGTCGCCGGCACCACTTCGGCGTTCACGGCCGTGCGCACGATTACTTACGACATCGGGCTGCCCACGGCGACCGTGGTGACGCCGGTGAACTTCATCAGCCCGACGATCACGACGATCGCCGGTACCGCAACCGACGGCGCCTCGCGCGTCGCGACGGTCGAAGTTGCGATCTCGTCCTCGGCCACTGGCGCGAACGGCACGTGGTACAACGGAACTTCGTTCAGCGCCAATTTCGGCGACGTGAACACGTTCCGCTCCACGACGCTCACGCAGAACGGCGGCGGTGCGGGCATCGATACCTGGTCATTCGTGCGTCCGACGCTCGAGCATGGGAAAACGTACCTGGTCCGTCTGCGTACGGTGGACAACGCCGGCAATGTCCGCATCCAGACGCTCGCCGAAGGCGTGACGCTCCTGGACGACGAATTCGGCCCGACCGCTTCCATCATCGATCCGAACGCCGACTTCAAGCGCACGCTCGCCACGATTTCGGGTACATCCGCCGATGCGACAAGCTCAATCGTCTCCGTCTCGGTGGCGATCTCGACGGGCGCGTCCGCTCCCTTCACCGATCAGTATTGGAACGGAACGTCATGGCAGGCCGGACCCGTGCTCTTCCCGATCGCGGCGGCCGCGTCGGACGGAACGTTCAATCAGCCGAGCGAAGACTGGCAGCTTTCGACGTCGCTGCCGGTGTGGGTGGACAACAAGGTTTATAAGGTTCAGGCCTATTCGACGGACTCGGCCGGCAATGTGTCGACGGTCGTCAGCTCGACATTCACTTTCGATTCGGTCGCCGCCACGGCCACCATCACCGTGCCCGCGTCGCTCGCGGCGTTCCGAACGCTGACGATGGTCTCAGGTACGATGTCGGATGCGCCGAACCCGGCGCCGCTCATCGTCCAGGTCGGTCTCCGCCGCCCGGACAATCAGTTTTGGGACGGCGCCTCATTCACGTCTTACGGCCCCGTCACCTCGTGGCTCCCGGCCGCGCAGGTGTTCGCGAGCTCGTGGACGTTCACCAATCTCCCCAACGTCTGGGACGACCGCACCATCTACCGCCTTTACGTCCGCGCGATCGACCGCGCGGGCAACCCGGTGACCGATCCTGACTTCGCGAACTCCGGCCGCCAGTTCCGGATCGACTATTCATCGCCGACCTCGGTGGTTACGTCGCTGACCGTGGGCGTGACGACGTACGTGAACGGCCCGATCACCTTCGTGAGCGGCACGGCGAGCGACCAGTCGGGCGGCGCGGGCGTGAACACCGTGAACGTGCGCGTCCGCCGTTCAGACGGCAACTATCTCAATGCGTCGGAAAACGGCTTCAATGGCGTGTCGTCGAACTTCCCGCTGCCGACGACCAACGGCACGAGCTGGTCGAAGTCGTTCGCGGACCCGGTCAACACTTTCGAGGACGGTTACGCCTATCAACTCGAATCGCGCGCCACCGACTTTTCGAGCCCGGCGAACGTTGAGCAGGTGTTCTCGACCGCGTATCTCGTGGTCGACAAGTCGTCGCCCACCACGACGCTCGCCACGCTCTCGAAGGGCTATTTTAACGATACGCTTCGTCTGATTTCGGGCAACCAGGGCGACACCGGGACGCTGCCGGGAGGCATCGCCTCTGGCGTGCAGTTCGTGAACGTGAAGATCTTCGACGGCCAGGACGCCGGCAACCCGTGGTGGAACGGCGCGTCGTGGGGCGCCCCGAACGTGTCGACGCGCGCCGTGGTCAACGCCACGACCTGGTCTGCCACGAATCTTCCGGCCGACTGGACGCACGGCACCGCCACCGACCAGCGCTGGTACCGCTTCTCGGTGCAGGGCGTCGACCGCGCCGGCAACACGGAAACCTTCAACGTCGTCACCGCGACCTACGACGTTCGTCCCGGCACCGCGTCGATCCTCATGCCGAACACCGCGATCGTCTCGTCGCTGCCGACGATCTCGGGAACCGCCACGGACACCACGTATGGCGCGACCTCAATCGACTACGTGGAAATTTCAATTCAGCGTGGCAGCGACTCAAACTGGTACCGCTTCAGCGACAACACGTGGAACCCGGCGGGCTCGAACCTCTGGAACCCGGTGGACAGTTACGATTCGTCGACGGGCAACTGGTTCAAGACGACCACGGCGCCGGGTATCTACTCCAACTTGGTTCAGTACAACGTTTTCGTCCGCGCGATCGATAAGGCGGGCAACGTCCAGACGTCGCAGGTGGCGCCGAGCACGACGACGTTCAACTTCCAGCCGCCCGCCAGCGTCGTGACCATCACGAAACCGACGCAAGGCCGCTTCTATAGCCAGAACTTGGCCGACATCATCGGCACCGCGAACGCGGCCACGACAATCGTGGAAGTTCAAATCGAGCGTCTCAACGATCCGATCAATCGCTTCTGGAGCAGCGCTTCCAATACGTGGGTGAGCGGCTCGACCTTCACGGTGGTTAATGCGTTGGCGGTACCGAACTGGGCCTGGAACGTCGGCCTGCCGACGTCGAGCGATTGGTTCATCGATGGAACGAGCTACACCGTTCGCGCAAAGGGAACCAATGCCGCCAGTCTGACGGGCGCGGTGGCGTCGTTGACCTTCGGTTATGACCGGCTTCCGCCTGTGTCGGCGCTGACCAAGCCTCTCACCGCTTTTACGTCGAGCTTCCTCCAGATCGCTGGCACCTCCGCCGACCAGGCGAACCAGGCGGGCGTCGACAATGTCACCATCGACATTCAGCGCCTGACCAAGCCGGACACCACGCCGTCGGACGGATTCTACTGGAACGGTTCCACGTGGACTGTCTCGCGTCCGGGCCTCGCCGCGCCCGTCGCGCTCGCGTCCCCCAATCTTTGGAGCTGGACTTACGATGTCACCGTGTCGTCGATGTTCTTCAATGGCTACCGCTATCGCATTTTGGTTTCAGCCAAGGACGGCGCTTATGGCAATGCGAACATTCTCAGCGGCAACGCCGAGTCGGAGAAGACCTTCGATGTTGTTTATGACATCACCGTTCCGACGGCGACGGTCACATCGGTGGTCAACGGTTCAGTTCGCTCTTCGCTCACCATCGCCTCCGGTACGATCACCGATCTCCTCAATGCGGCACAGGACGCGGCGGTGACCGGGCTCGGCCAGGTCGGCAGCGTCGACATTTCGATTTTCCGCCCCGGCAACGGCACGTACTGGAGCGGCCTCGACTGGCAGGGCGGCAGCGCGATTTACCTGCCGGCGACGCTGTACATCAGCTCGTTCGCCTACACAAACATGCCTGACCTCTCGCAGGGCCTCTACAATAACGAGACGTTTACGCTTTCCGCGCGCCCGACGGACCTCGCCGGCAATCGCAACTCAAATTTCGTCGCCGGCCTGTCGCAGGCCACGTTCAAGATCGACAACAACGCGCCGACGGTGGCCGTCACCGTTCCCACGACAAACGCGAAACTGAATCTGATCCTCGCCATCACCGGTACGGTCGACGACAACACGATCTCGGACTACCCGAACAATTCGGGTGTCAGCGGCACGGGCAACGTCGACGTGCTGATCGACTACGTCTCCGCCGGCACCACCTTCTATTGGAACGGCAGCATTTTCACGAGCGCGATTACCGAGCCCGCAGCGTGGAAGCCCGTTGATACCTACGCCGCTCTCGGCGCGTCGTCGGGCACGTGGACGTACAACGCGCTCGGCAATCTGCGCATGAACCCGCCCGGCCAGCAGAACGGCTGGCAGTCGGGCCGCACCTATCTCGTGAAGGCACGCGCGCGCGACACCGCGATTCCGTCGGCCAATCTCGGATCGGAAACGTCCTCATTCAACGTTCTCATCGACACGGTGGCCCCCGTCACCGTGGGCCTTCAGCCGCCGGCGGGGGGACTCGCGCAGAGTGGCGACGTCTTCTACGCGTCGCTCTCGACGTTGAGCGGCATCGCGGACGACCTGAACCAGACGCCGTCCGATCGCCAGGTCAACGCGGGCATCGCCGCCACGGGCGTGAAAGTCTCGATTTATGACACGGACGCGAACCGCTACTGGAACCCGATCGGTCCCGACTTCTCGGGCACGAGTGGCCCCGCATCGTTCGTCTCCTCAACGTTCGTCGGTCTGTCCTCGGGCAGCTGGTCGTACAGCCCGTTCGGCTTCAACGCGGCTTTGACCAACGGCCACACGTACGTGGTCACTTCGTCGGGTACCGACACCATCGGCAATGTCCAGGTGGGCGTCTCTTCGCAGGCGTTTGTGTTTGATTCTTCGGCGCCCGCGGCCGGCATCACCAATCCGGCGAACAATGTTTCGCGTAACAGCCTCACGGTCATCAACGGCACCGCGCTTGACCTGCCGACCGCCCCGAAGTCGGTGGGTCTGTCGCAGGTCCTTCTGCAGATCATTGACCTTTTCGATAACACCTACTGGAACGGCGCGGCTTTCGCGGTTGGCTCCAGCACCATCACGGTTCCCGTCACCGGCACCGGCGTGCAGCCGTGGAGCTACGACAATCCGGACAACATGTGGGTGGATGGCCATACATACCGCGTCCGCGCCACGCCGCGCGACCTGCTCTCCAACTTCGGAACGGCCGCGACGTCAATTTTCGTTTTCGACTCCTCGGCGCCGGTCACCTTTGTGACGCGTCCTGTGGAGGGCACCGGCTACAACGGGACGAGCAACGCTCTGACGACGCTTTCGGCCACGGCGATCGACCAGCCGGCATTCCCGCTGTCCTTCGTGGGCGTGGATACGACGCAGGTCTATTACACGCTGCGCCGCGACGATAACGGCGACAACGTGTCGAACGCCGGCGATCAGTATTGGGACGGAAATCTTCCCGGCAGCTTCAACCAGGCCACCGAAGTGGTTCGCACGATGACCAACGCGGGCGGCGGCGTGTTCAACGTCGCCGCGCCGGTCTGGGTTTCGGGCTATCGCTACTTCATGGAATCCTGGGCCGTCGATCTTCTCGGCAACACGGAAGCCCGTCACACGCGCCGCTTCACCATCGATACCCTCGCGCCCACCTCCGCGGTCACGATTCCCACGGACGGCGTTTCGCTGCAGACGCTCACGCTGGTGTCCGGTACCGCGGCGGACGTCCCGAGCGGTATCCAGGACGTGTCGGTAACCTTGCACGATCTCGGTACCGACCTCACTCTGGGCGGCGGAGACGATCTCTACTGGAGCCCGGCGCAGGGCTGGATCGCCTCGTCGACGCAGATCGTGGCGAACGTTACGTCGTTCGTGACGACGGCCACGTGGTCGCTCACCACGGCCGGCAACAAACTTCCCGGCTCGTGGCCTTCCGGCCGCATCTTCTGGCTGACGTCGCAGGCCCGCGACCGCGCGGACAACTTCCAAACCTCCTTCGCGACGGTGACGTTCCGCATCGACAACATCGCTCCCATCGCGACGATCGCGCAGCCGGCGAACAACAGCGGTTTCCGGACGCTTTCCACGCTGAGCGGTACTGCCAGTGGCACGGAAGTCGCCCCGAATCTCGATTTCTCCAATATCACTTCGGTCCAGCTCAAGATCTCGGATCTCAACGCGACGCCGGTCACCTACTGGAACGGTTCGGTGTTCAGCACCATCGTCGCCACGCGCACGGCGAACTTTGTTGGCACCTCGTCGGGCACGTGGACGTACATCGACGCCAGCCTGAACGGCCAGCTCGTGTCGGGGCGCCGCTATCTTGTTCTTGGCTTCGCCACGGACTCGGCGGGCAACACGCAGAGCTCGTTCACGGTGGGCGTTTCCTCGAACATCTTCTTCTTCGACAACGTCGCGCCGGCCACCAACGTGACGATCCCGGTGGATACGCAGGCCTATCGAACAATTCCGTCTTTCAACGGTACCGCGACCGATGACTTCTCGGGCGTGGCCACGGTGGACCTCGCGGTGAGCTACCAGATCGCGGCGGACCGTTATTATTGGACTGGCGTTTCGTTCAGCTCGACGACATACGCGGTGGTCGCGTCCTCCGTGGTGCCGCAGTTCGGCGCGAACACGACCTGGTCGTACAACGCCACGCCGCTCAACGCGCTCCTCGTGACGGGCCGCGACTACACCGTGTTCGCACGCGCCGCCGACAAATCATCGAATTTCGATCTCACGGGCTCGTCCCACACGTTCCGCTTTGACACGCAGTTCGCGACCGCCACGGTGATTTCGCCCGCCAACGGCGCGGTGGTCTCCGCTCTCACGCAGGTCACCGGCACCGCGCTTGATGACTACGCGGTTGCCGAAGTCCGCGTCACGATCAAGGACAACGTCACGGCCCTTTTCTGGGACGGCTCGGCGTTCACCCTGCCCGACGCCTCCAAGGTGTTCTATCTCGCCACGCCGCAGGCGATTGGCAATTGGTCCACATGGTCGTGGCCGTTCAGCTCGACGCCGCTCATCAGCAGCCGCGGCTACACCATCCAGGTCTTCTCCACGGATTCGGCCGGTAACGTCCAGCCCATCCGCTCAAGCGGCTTCACCTGGGACCGCACGGACCCCACGTCGTCGGTCGTCCTGCCCGCCGACGGTTCATTCATTGGCGTGGCGGGGCTCACCCAGGTTACTGGCGTCGCTGACGACGCGTTCGACATCGCGACAATTGAGGTTTCGATTCAGCGTCTGAGCGACAACAAATATTGGGACACCAGCATCAACGACTGGTCGTCGAGCGCGGGCGCCCTGTACATCGGCACGCCGGCCACCATTGATCCTCCGAGCGGAACGCATCGCGTGTGGCAACTGAACTCGGGCCTGCCGCCCACCAATAAGCTGACCGCGGGCGTTCAGTATCTTGTGCAATCGCGCGCGACGGACCTTCCGGGCAACGTTCAGCAGACGATCGCCGCGGGCGTGAAATTCCGTTATGACGTCGATTCGCCGGTGGTCACGATCCAGTTCCCGCAGAACAACGTGCTCTATCGCAGCATCCCGATCCTCTCGGGAACGGCGCAGGACAATTTCAACGTGAAACAGGTGCAGGTGCGCCTGCGCAACAACGCGAACCTCTATTGGGACGGTTCGGGATTCAACAGCGTCTCGGCCAACACCTGGAACGTGGCGATCGGTTCATCGGCGGCGAACCTTGCCTTCCCGTGGACCTACACAAACGTGCCGGTGTGGCCGAACCAGACGTTCGAACTGAATGTTCGCGGCCTCGATGAAGCCGGAAACTTCTCAGTGATCTACGCGACCGTGACGTTCACCTACGACGACACGGCGCCGGTCACGGTCAGCACCTTCCCGGTCAACGGCACGGTTTACCGGACGATGGCGCGCTTCTTCGGTACCGTCAATGACGGTTCGGCTCCCCACGACATCGCCGATACGCGCGTTCGGATTTTCCGCCTCACGGGCGGCGTGACGGAATACTGGGACGGCGGATCGGCCGCGTGGACCACGTCCTC
>JBBRXR010000013.1:0-11008 GCA_038238485.1 Elusimicrobiota bacterium
CACGATCGGCATTCCGGTGAGCTACCGCGTGGGACGCTATTCGTCGCGCCTGCGCGTGTATCATCAGAGCTCGCATCTGGGCGACGAGTTCATTTTGCGCGGTACGGCCCAGCGCGTGAACCTCAGCTTCGAATCGGTGGAGCTGCTGCTGGCCTGCGATTTCAGCAACCTCCGCGTGTACGGCGGCGGCGAATATCTTTTCGATCAGGACCCGTCGAACTTCAAGCGGGGCGTGCTCAGCACGGGCTTCGATTACATCGGCTCGAAACCGTGGTTCGGCATTGGACGGCCGGTGGCCGGCATGGGCCTCAAGAGCATCCAGGAAAACAACTGGGACCCGGGCGTGAACACGATCGCGGGCATCGAGTTCGGCGCGGCAAACACGCCGGAGCGGAACCTGCGGCTGCTCCTCGAACTTTTTCGCGGCCACAACCCGCACGGACAGTTTTATCAGGAACGGACCCGTTACGCGGGGCTGGGCCTCTATCTCGGCTTTTAGACTGGAGACAACATCATGAGCAAAGAACCACTTCACAACGCCCGATTTCTGATGGCCGAGACCGCGCACGAACGCCTGCCCCGATCCGAATTCGAGGTCGCGTTCATCGGCCGCTCGAACGTCGGCAAGAGCTCGCTTCTGAACGCGCTCACGAACAACTGGACCCTCGCGCGCGTATCCAAAACACCGGGCGCCACGCGCGGCATCAACATTTACGAAGTCCGCCCGGGCAGATGGATGGTCGACCTGCCGGGCTACGGCTACGCGGTCGGGCCCGCGCGCGAGCGCGAATACTGGCCGGAGATGATCGGCAAATACCTCTCGGAGCGCGAAATGATGAAGCAGGCCTATGTGCTGGTCGACGCCGAGGTGGGCGCGGGCGAAATCGACATCAAGCTCGTGCGCTGGCTGGCGGACAACAACGTGCCCTACCGGATCGTCGGCACGAAGACGGACCGGCTCGGCCGCCACAAGCACGCCACCCAGCGTGCCAAGATGGCCGCGACGCTGGGCGGGGAGCCCAAGGACATTTTCTGGCTGACGTCGAAGGAAGGCTTCGGCCTCGTGGCTCTTCAACAGGACGTGATCAAGCACCTCGACCTATGAACGAGAACGTTCTCTCCGTCACTGGCCTGCGAAAAATCTACGGCGAGAAGATCGCCGTGGAGAACGTCTCTTTTTCGGTGCGTCGCGGCGAGATCGTGGGCCTCCTCGGCCCGAACGGCGCCGGCAAGACCACCACGATCAACATGGTGCTCGGCGTCCTCGAGCCCACCGCCGGGAAAATCCTCATCGAAGAAATCGACCTGGCCCGCCACCGGTCGAAGGCGCTCACGAGCACCAACTTCGCGGCCGTGTACGCGCCGCTGCCGGGCAACCTCACCGTCGCGCAGAACCTGCGCGTGTTCGGCCTCGTCTACGACGTGAAGAATTTGTCCGCGCGCATCGAGGAGTTGCTGAAGGAGTTCGACATCGCGCGCTTCCGCGATGTGAAGTGCGGCCTCCTCTCCTCTGGAGAGTCCGCGCGCGTGAACCTGGCCAAGGCCATGATCAACCAACCGCGCCTGCTATTGCTCGACGAGCCGACCGCGTCGCTTGACCCGTCGATGGCCGATGAAATCCGCACGCACATCCGCTCCATCGCCACGCGCGGCGAAGTCGGCGTTCTGTGGACGTCGCACAACATGCAGGAAGTCGAAGAGGTGTGTGACCGCGTGCTCTTCCTGTCCAAAGGCCGCCTCCTGCTCGAGGGCGATCCGAAGAAACTGCCCGCGGAGCACGGCAAGTCTTCGCTCGAAGATCTGTTCATCGCGGTGGCGCGCGAGCCGCTCACGCTCGGAACGAAACCATGATCAACCCGCGCCGCTCGTTCGCCGTCGTCCTGCGCTATCTCTACCTGATGCGCGGCAGTTTCTCGCGCGTCATGCCGCTCTTCGCCTGGGTCGCCATCGACATCGTGCTGTGGGGCTTCATCTCGAAATATCTCAACACGGTCACGGGCGGGCTCAACTTCGTGCCGACGCTGCTCGGCGCGGTCCTGCTCTGGGACTTCTTCATCCGCGTGATGCAGGGCGTGACGATGACGTTCTTCGAGGACGTGTGGTCGCGCAACTTCCTGAATTTTTTCGCCACGCCGATGCAGATCTCCGATTACCTGGGTGGCCTTATTATCTCCGGCGTGGCCACCAGCCTCGTCGGACTGATCGCCATGATGGTGCTGGCCGGCGGGTTCTTCGGGTTGTCGTTCTTTTCCATCGGCATCGCGCTCGTGCCGTTCCTCCTCACGCTCTTCGTGTTCGGCATCGCGCTCGGCGTGCTCGCCTGCGCGCTCGTGCTGCGGCTCGGACCCGCGGCGGAATGGTTCATCTGGCCGATCCCCGCGCTCGTGTCGCCGTTCGCCGGCGTGTTCTACCCCGTCTCGACGCTGCCGCGCTGGATGCAGATTGTCGCGCACGCGCTTCCGCCCTCGGCCGTCTTCGAGCAGATGCGCGCCATCGTGGCCGGCGGCGCGGCGAGCGGGGCCGCCCTCGCCGGCGCCTTCGCGCTGGCCCTGGCCTACCTCGTCCTCGCGGGCTGGACGTTCGCCCGCACCTACCGCTACGCGGTCCGCGTCGGCCTTATCGCGCGCTACTCCGCCGAGACCGTCAGCTAGAATCGTCGTATGACGTCCGACATCCGCGGCACCATCGACGAACGCTTCGCCCGCTTGGGCATCCGGGAAGACGACCTCGACGAAACGTTCGTTCGCTCTGGCGGCAAGGGCGGGCAGAACGTCAACAAGGTCGCCACGTGCGTGGTCCTCACGCACCGCCCGAGTGGAATTTCCGTGCGATGCGAAACGGAGCGGTCACAGGCGCTCAACCGCGAGCTCGCGCGCCGCCGCCTGATCGAACGCCTGGAAGACCGCGAGCGCGACCGGCGCGACGCCGCCATTCACGCCGCCGAGCTCATCCGCCGCCAGAAGCGCCGCCCGAGCAAGTCCGCCCGGCGCCGTAACGTCGTCGACAAGCGGCACCATGGCGAGATCAAGGCCGGTCGTTCAAAGAAGCACTCGAGCCATGACTGACGAGCGCGCCGCGCGCCGTCTCCCCCGATCATTCTATGACCGCGGCGCCGCCGCCGTGGCGCGCGCGCTCCTCGGCCACCACCTCGTCCACGTCGTCGATGGAAAAGCGCGCGTGGGCCGCATCGTGGAGACGGAGGCCTACCTCGGCCCGCACGACCTCGCCTCGCACTCCTCGCGAGGGCGCACGCCGCGAACGGAAGTGATGTTCGGCCCGCCGGGCCACGCCTACGTGTATCTGATCTACGGAATGTATTGGTGCATGAACGTGGTGGTGGAGCGGGAAGGGAAAGCGGCGGCCGTGCTGATCCGCGCGCTCGAGCCGGTGGAAAACCTGGCGGGCCGCACGCAGGGTCCGGGCCTGCTCTGCCGGGCGATGGCCATCGAGAAAGCGCAGCAGGGCCGCGACCTCCTCGGCAAAACGCTCTTCGTCGCGGCGCCGCGCGTGAAGCCGAAACTCCGCGTGGTGAAGACCACGCGCATCGGCGTCGATTACGCGGGCGACTGGGCGAAACGGCCGCTTCGATTTTTCATCGCGGGAAATCCGTTCGTCTCGAAACCCGCCGCCAAGCCCGGCGCCATCCGAAAACTCGCCTAGGCAAAAGAGAACGCCACCGACCGGGGGTTTAGGGGTTCCCCCCGACCGGTGGCGCCGAATATAACTCTAGAATATAAGTCGTTTTTACTGAAGGACCGGGAAGCTCTGGGCCATCAAAACAACCTGGAGAATGAGGACCAGGGAGACGGCGATCACGACGCTGCAGGCGATGGCGAATGTTTTCATGGGTTTATTATGGCGGCCCGACCCTTAACGCGGCCTTAAGAGATGGAAACCGACCTGTAACAAATCCAGCCCGTCCGTCAGTGGACGCGCGGAACGGTGACCGAGCTGGCGCTGTGAAGAATGCCGAAGACCTGCAGGAGCCAGATGATCACGCAAATGACCACGACGGCGTTCAGGATGTTCTTGATGGTGCCCTGCATCGGAATGAACCGATTGATGGCCCACAGGATGACTCCAACGACGACCAGCACAACGATGACGTTTAAAAGCGGCATTAATCCCCCAAAGGACGATGAAGTCCCACCCCAGTGCGGTGGCGTCATCTAGATACGCTGTCCGCCCGTATTCGTTCAACCGCTGAGATAATCGGGAACGCTTGCGCACAACACCCGTTTCCTGCGTATAAGTAGAGAGCAGCCCCACATTCCCCCAGGAGACCTCCCATGATTCGTGCCCACGGTTTTGCAGCGGACAGCCCCACCAGCGGACTCAAGCCTTTCGAATTTGACCGGCGCGACGTCGGCGCGACCGACGTCCACATCGAAGTTCTTTTCTGCGGCATCTGCCATTCGGACATTCACTCGGTGCGCAGCGAGTGGGGCGTGAGCCAATACCCGCTCGTGCCCGGCCATGAAGTTCTCGGCAAGGTGGTGGCCACCGGGAAGAAGGTGAAGAATTTCAAAGTCGGCGCCGTCGTTGGCGTCGGCTGTTTCGTGTGGTCGTGCGGAAAATGCGCGGCGTGCCAGCGGGGAGACGAGCAGTTCTGCCCGGCCTGCGTTTTCACCTACGGCGGGATGGACCCGATCCGCAAGGAGCCCACGCGCGGCGGCTATTCCGACCGCATCGTCGTCGACCAGCGTTATGTGTTGAAGATCCCCGCCGGCCAGCCGCTCGAGCGCGTGGCGCCGCTGCTCTGCGCGGGCATCACCACCTACGCGCCGCTCAAGAAGGCGAAGCTCAAACGCGGAAGCAAGGTCGGCGTGGTGGGTCTCGGTGGCCTCGGCCACGTGGCGGTCAAGATTGCCGCGGCCATGGGCGCCGACGTCACCGTGTTCAGCACCAGCGCCCGCAAGAAAGTGGACGCGAAGCGCCTGGGCGCGAAAAACTTCGTAGTGACCAAGGATCCCGGCGCCCTGAAGCCGCTCGCCGGCACCTTCGACTACATCCTCGACACCGTGTCCGCCGAGCACGACATCAACGCGCTCCTGGCGTGCCTCAAGGTCGATGGCGAGATGGTAAAGGTGGGCGCGCCGGAGAAACCGATGTCGGTCTCCGCGTTCTCGCTCATCATGGGCCGCCGCAGACTCGGCGGATCGCTCATCGGCGGCATCAAGGCCACGCAGGAGATGCTGAACTTCTGCGCCAAGAAGAAAATTTTGGCCGACGTGGAAGTCATCGCGCCGGGCCAGATCGACCAGGCCTACGACCGCACGGTTGCCGGCGACGTGAAGTACCGCTTCGTCATCGACTTAAAACGGTAGCGCGTCGAAACATCTAAACTGCACCCCGTCGGGTGCAATGAGCCAACCAACCTCCCCATCGCCGGAGTCTCTTCCCATCGTCGTCATCGGCGGCGGGGCCGCGGGCTATTTCGCGGCCATCGCCTGCGCGGAGACCGACCCGAAGCGCCTCGTCATCATCCTTGAGCAGGGCCGCTCTCCGCTCGCGAAGGTGAAAGTGTCGGGCGGTGGGCGCTGCAACGTCACCCACGCCTGCTTCGATCCGAAAAAGCTGATTGGCTTTTATCCGCGGGGCGGCCGGGAGCTGCTCGGGCCTTTCCACGCGTTTCAGCCGCGAGACACCGTGGCCTGGTTCGCCGGGCGCGGCGTGGAGCTCAAGACCGAAGATGACGGCCGCATGTTCCCCATCACCGATTCCTCACAGACGATCATCGACGCGCTCACCGCCGCGGCGGAGCGGGCGGGCGTGACGCTTCGCACCGGCGCGTCCGTGAACACCGTGGAGAAGCGCGAGGGCGGCGGCTTCCGCGTTTTGCTCGACGGCGGCGAGACCATTCCCTGCGCGAAACTGTTGCTCGCCACCGGCAGCGGCCGCCGGGGGTTCGACTGGGCGACGTCGCTCGGCCACAAAATCGAACCGCCCGTTCCCTCACTGTTCACCTTCCACGTTCCCGACGAGCGTCTCAAAGGCCTGGAAGGCATCGCCATGCCGAAGGCCGAGGTGAAACTGAAAGGCACCAAGTTCAAGCAGACCGGCCCGGTGCTCATCACGCACGTGGGGCTGAGCGGGCCCGCGGTCATCAAGCTCTCCGCGTGGGGCGCGCGCGTTCTGCACGACGCCGGCTACGAGGCCGAGCTCATCATCAACTGGATTTCCTGGACACCCGACGCGTGCGAAAGCGGCATGCGCGATCTCAAAAAAGAATTCCCGAAGCGCTACGTGTCGTCGATGCCGGCCTTCGGGACGCAGCGGCGGTTGTGGGAGCGGATTCTCCAGTCGGTGGGCATCCTACCCGCCCAGCGCTGGACGGACTTGAACAAGGAACAGATGACCGCCATCACCGACGCGCTCACGGCGGGCCGCTACGTCACGAAGGGAAAGAGCCCGTTCAAGGAAGAGTTTGTGACCTGCGGCGGCGTGAAGCTATCCGAGGTGAACTTCAAGACGATGGAGAGCCGCGTCTGCGCGGACCTGTACTTCGCGGGAGAAATTCTCGACGTGGACGCCGTGACGGGCGGATTCAATTTTCAGAACGCGTGGACCACCGGCTTCCTGGCCGGCCGCGCGATGGCCGCGGTTTAACAGACGCGGTCTAACCGCTGATTTCGGTTTCGAAGGCGCGGCGGGCGGCCATCCGCTCCAGCTCACGCGCGAAGGTGGGGTTCTTGCGGACGATATCGTTGAAATCGGTCTGCGAAAGGACGAACAGCTCCGCGGGCCCGTTGGCGATCGCGGTGGCGGTGCGGCGCGCCTGCCTGAGAAGCGCCATCTCCCCGAAAAATTCCCCGGCCTTGAGCCTCGCCAGCTTCCGGTTGGGCAGCAGCAGGCGGGGAAGCACGATGTCCACCTCGCCCTTGTGGATCATGTAGAGCGCGTCACCTGGCTGACCCTTTCTGAAGATGGTGGTGTGGCGGCCGGCGTATCCGCGGAGCTTCGTGACGTCGAAGATGCGCTCGAGGTCCGGCGACGACAAGTCGGAGAAGAATCGGATGCGCCGGAGAATGGCGCTCAACGATTTGATTTCAGCGGGGCCCAGCAAAAGATCTTGCATGGGCCCCAGTCTACAATTTCGCTCCGTCAGCGACCGCCGTCGCGAATCTGGAGCTCGCCAAAGTCCACCGTCGGCATGCTTCCATTCAGGGGCCATGACAGCGGAAGCGTCCTGATCGACATCGGCGACTGCACGAGATGTCCGGCCATCATGTATTCCGCTTGCGCGATCACCATGGTGGACGGCGCGCAACCGGGGGCAATGGCCGTGGCTCCGATCGCAAAGTTCGGGCGAGACGTGCCCTCGCCGGGAGTCGACGGATGCTCCGGGTACGAGAGCGCAAAGACGCGAACCGTCGCGCCCACGAGCGGCCGCTTCACGCCGCCCATCTGAACGCGCGCCACGGTACCGGTGCCGACAAATTCCATGGCCTTCCAGGTGTTGTCCTGACAGCCGCTGCTGCCGGATCCGCCGCTTCCTCCCGATCCGCCGCTGCCACCGCCCGGATATCCGGGACCGCCAGGTCCGCCGGCGAAGGCGCCCAAAATGGATGTGACGACGATCAGTCCGGTCACGACGGGAACGAGCCAGCGCTTTGATCTCATGAGAGGGCCTCCTGAATGAAGATGACCCTCTCTATGTAGCCGTCCGGAGATTAAATCCGCCTTAAGACGCACCGAATTTCAGAAGAATGGCTATACTCGTCCGCCCTGCTGGTTCTCCGTCGGAAACGCTATATATAGGATGAACATGCCCCACGCCTCCGCCGCGCTCAAAACGCACTTTGGTTTCGACTCGTTTCGCCCGTTGCAGCGCGAAATCATCGATGCCGTCATGGACGGCCGAGACGTCGCCGCCATCCTCCCCACCGGGGGCGGCAAATCGCTGTGTTTCCAGCTGCCCGCGCTCATGCGCGACGGCCTGACGCTCGTCGTCTCCCCGCTCATCGCGCTCATGAAAGACCAGGTGGACGCGCTCACGGCGAACGGCGCGCCCGCCACGTTTCTCAACTCATCGATTGCCGCGAAGGAATCCGCCGCGCGCCGAGCGGGCCTGTCGAAAGGCGCGTACCGAATCCTCTACGTGTCGCCCGAGCGACTGCTGATGCCGGAGTTTCTCTTCGAGCTCGTGAAGTGGAACGTCAAACACATCGCCATCGACGAAGCGCATTGCATCAGCGAGTGGGGTCACGATTTCCGACCGGAATACCGCCGCCTGGCTGAAATCCGCGACGTGTTCCCGAACGTGCCGCTGATCGCGCTCACCGCCACGGCCACCACGCGCGTGCAGGGCGACATCGTGAAGCTGCTCAAGCTGCGCAACCCGGCGCGCTTCCTCGCCAGCTTCAACCGCCCGAACCTCACGTACGCGGTGCGGCCCAAGGTGGAGTCGTACAAAGAGATTTTGAATTTCATCCGCGCGCACGGGCGTGAGAGCGGCATCGTTTATTGCATGAGCCGCAACAACACCGAGACGCTGGCCGCGCGCCTCAACGCCGACAAGGTGAGCGCCGTCGCCTATCACGCGGGGCTGTCCGCCGAGGAACGCTCGCGCAACCAGGAAGCGTTCCTGAAAGACGACGTGCGCGTGGTGTGCGCCACCATCGCGTTCGGCATGGGCATCAACAAGCCGAACGTGCGCTTCGTGTGCCACGCCGATCTGCCCAAGAGCATCGAGAGCTATTACCAGGAGACCGGGCGCGCGGGCCGCGACGGCCTGCCGGCCGATTGCCTGCTGCTCTTCCGGGCGTCCGACGCCGCCCAGCAGATGCGCTTCATTGCCGAGAAACCCAACCAGCGCGAGCAGGACGTCGCCAAGAAGCAGCTCGACCAGATGGTGCACTACGCCGAAAGCGCGGAGTGCCGCCGCAAACTCCTCCTCGGCTACTTCGGCGAAATTCGGGACGGCGACAACTGCGGCGGGTGCGACAACTGTCTCACGCCACGCCCGACGTTCGACGGCACGCTCGCGGCGCAGAAATTTCTCTCCTGCGTCTACCGCATCCGCGAGAAGGCGAATTTCTCCACGGGCATCGGCCACGTCATCGACGTCCTGCGCGGACGGAGTACCGACAAGATCGCGCAGTGGGGCCACGACGCGCTGTCGACGTACGGCATCGGCAAGGACCATTCCGTGGCCGAGTGGCGCGAGATCGCGCGGCAGTTGATCCGCCTGGGTTGGCTGCAGCAGACGGAAGGGACGTATCCGGTGGTGGTGCTGACCGAGGTGGGGTTCGAGGGACTCAAGAGCCGCCGGCCCGTGACGCTCACGAAACTCGTCGCTCTGCCCGCGAGCAAGAAGGAAAAACTTCAGAACCGCGGCGCCGTGCATGATACGGACGTCAACGAAAGGCTCTTCGAGAAGCTCCGCGCCGTGCGCCGCGAACTCGCCGAGAAACGCGGCGTGCCGCCCTACATCATCTTCGGCGACAACACGCTCAAGCAGATGGCCGCCGACGCGCCGCGCACCGACGATGACCTATTGGCGATCACCGGCGTGGGCCCGAAGAAGCTGGCGGATTTTGGCGAGGACTTCCTGGCGGTCATTCGCGCCCACGCCTAGAAAAGGAAAGCCCCCGCCGCGTTGCCGCGACGAGGGCCCCTTCATCCGCAAAAAAAAGTCTGCGTTACGTCTTGGCCGGTTTGTCCGGAACGGGCGGAAGGCCCTTCAGGCCGACGCCTTTGATCAGCGCCGCGGCCAGACCTTCCAGCGCGCCGGAGCCGCCGGTGACGAGCACCTCGGGCACGAAGCGCACGTGGCTTTCGGCCAGGGCGCTGACCGTGTTGACGAGCGCCGTCGCATTGGGGCCCAGCGCCCGCACCTGCGCCTCAAAACCTTTCGCGCGCGCCAGGCCGATGGCTTCGACCTCGGCGCCTTTGGCGGAACCCGTCTCGCGAATGAACGCGGCTTCGCCGTCGGCTTCCGCTTTGCGCGCCGATGAATTGTTCGACTTGATGTCGACGCCCACCTTGGACTTGGCGAGTTCCGCCTGCATGTCGGCCGTTCCCTTGGCCTGCTCCATGGCGATGCGCTCATCCTGAGACGATCGCTGTTTCTTGAACGTTTCGATTTCCTGGTTGGCGATTTCGCGCTGCGTCAGCACCTTCACCAGTTCTTCCGGAAGAATGACGTCCTGGATGTAGACGCCCTTGGTCTCGACGGAATATTGATCGATCTGCGAGCGGATGTGGGAGAAGGCCTCTTCCTGAACTTTCTGCCGCGTTTCGATGAACCGCACGGCCGGCATACTCTGCAGCTTGTCTCGGAAGTGATTGCCCACCGCCGCCTGGAGAACTTCCGTGACGAGGTTCTTCATCGTGCCCACCATGGAGATCACGCGCGGCGCTTTCGTGTCGGGGACGTGGATCTGCACCTGCAGGTCGATCTTGAACACGAAGCCTTCGCTGCTCTTGGCGACGATCTGGCTCAACTGCGCGTCGAGGTGGTGCGCCTGCGACACTTCCTCGGCCCAGTTGAGCGTGAGGATGGCCGTCGGCACGATCTCGGCTTCGTAGCAGCGCGAGTTGATCGGATATTTTCCCGTGCGCAGCGGCTCCTGCCAGATGCCGCGGTGGCCGGGGCGCACGAGCGAGCCGAACTTGAATTCGCTGCCCGACGTGTCCTGCGTCGCGAGGCCAACGTAGGCCTTCATGACCGCCACTTCGCCCTGCTTGACCACGAGCATCGGCACGCGTTCGACATTGACCAGGAACGGATTGAGCGCGTAGGCGCCGTACATGAGCGGATCGTGCTGAAGGCCGATCTTGCCGCCGTTTTCGAGGAAGGCCTGAAAGTCCTGATAGTTGTTGTGCAGGTTGTTCTTGTTGCCGAGGAGTTTCTCGATGATTTCGGAGTCGGTTTCCCCGGTCTTCTCCATGTCCGCCACGTCGGCGAAGCCGCCCAGGCGGCTGGCAATGTCGCCCGAGGGAAGCGGGTCGCCCTCGTACGTCGTGACGATGCCGATGGTGTCGAGCGTCGCGCCGTCCACGC
>JBBRXR010000014.1:0-10733 GCA_038238485.1 Elusimicrobiota bacterium
ACCTGGGCAAAATGTACGCCCTCCGCCGGAAGTTCGACAAAGCCCGCGAGCACCTGGCCCGCGCCATCGAACTGGACCCCTCCGACGCGGACTCCAAGCGCGCCCTCGCCGAGCTTCCGAAGTAACGACGCCTCCGTCGGCGTGTGATACAATACCGCCACATTTTCACACCTTAAGGGGAGCTCTCATGTCAGGTCATTCCAAATGGGCGGGAATCAAGCACAAGAAGGCCATTATCGATGCCAAGAAGGGCAAGGTCTTCACGCGCGTCGCCCGCGAAATCGTCATTGCCGCCCGCCAGGGCGGCGGCAAACCCGAAGCCAATCCCCGCCTGCGCAAAGCCATTGAAGACGCCCGCGCGGCGAACATGCCGCAGGACAACGTGAAGCGTGCCATCCAAAAGGGCACCGGCGAAATCCCCGGCGTGTCGTTCGAGGAAATGACCTACGAAGGTTACGGCCCGGGCGGCGTGGCCGTCTTCATCGAAGCCACCACCGACAACAAGAACCGCACCACCTCCGATCTGCGTCACATTTTCGATTCCCACGGCGGCAACCTCGGCGAAACCGGAAGCGTGGGCTTCATGTTCGAGCAGAAAGGCTTCATCATCGTCGCCAAGTCCTCGATGCCGGAAGACAAGATCACCGACCTGATCATCGACGCCGGCGCCGATGACATCAAGACCGAGGACGATGTGTACGAGATTTATACGCCGCCGCACGGCATGGAAGCGGTCAAGGCGAAGCTCACGGAAGCGAAGGTCCCCGTGCAGTCCGCTGAAGTCATGCTCATTCCCAAGAACACCGTGCCGCTCGAAGGCGATGTGGCCAAACGCTGCCTCGACCTCATGAACGTCCTCGACGATTACGACGACGTGAAAACCGCCACCGCGAATTTCGATATTTCCCAGGAGACCATGGAGAAAGTCACCTCCGGACAATGAGAATCCTCGGCATCGATCCCGGCGTGGCCATCCTTGGCTGGAGCGTTCTCGACCGCTCCGGCGGGGAAACGACGCTCCGGAGCTACGGGTGCATCCGCACCGATGCCGGCCAGACTCTCACCTCTCGCCTCACCCAGATTTTCGACGACCTGCAGACCTTGATTCAGCGCCACGAACCCGAAGAGCTGGCCGTTGAAGCGCTTTTGTTCGCGAAGAACGCGAAGGCGCTGGCGCAGGTCGGTCACGCGCGCGGCGTGATTCTTCTCGCCGCCGGCCGCGCGAAGATGCCCGTGTTCGAATACGCGCCGAGCCAGGTGAAGCTCGCGCTCACCGGTTCCGGCGCCGCCGATAAAAAGCAGATGCAAACCATGGTCCAGCGAATCCTCCATCTCGACAACATCCCGGAACCCGATGACGCCGCCGACGCGGTGGCCATTGCGCTCTGCCATTCCCAGTTTGCCCAGGCCCTGGGCGGCATGAGGGTGACGGTATGATCGAACCGGCCGTCCTCCACCCCGAGCAGCCCGCCGCTCCTTCCCCCTGGAATCGCGTCGTGGAGCTCGTGCGTTCGAACGATTCGTTCCTGGCGCTGCTGCTCGGCGCCTGGCTCGCCACGTTCTCCTATTTCCTGATGGATAATTTCCATGCCGCGTCGGCCCAGCTCGCCGCGTGGAACGTCGTCGAATACGAAATGCAGACCAACGAGAAGGTGGTCGCCACGATGGCGCCCGCGATCACGGAACTGGCGTCGTCTCAATCGCGCTACAAGGCCGGACAGCTCGGCGTTCCCGAGCCGCTGATGGTTCGCGGCGACGACCTGATCTTCAATAAATCGATGGTGAATCTTTTCGGCGCCGACGCGGGGCCGCTGCTCAGCTATTACACGGCGGCCGACACCTTTAACCGCGAGCGCAACGCGTTCCTCGATTTCCTGAACGTCGGGCCGACGATCAAGCCGCAAAGCGTCTTCTTCGGCCGCGTGCAGGGTTTCTATGTCACGTTTCGCGACATCCTCACGCGCCTCCAGTCGGGCCAGGCGACCGCCCGCGCCGTGGTCGAGCGCAATCACCAGCGCGCCGTGCGCAATCGTTTCGCCAAAAGCTTTTTCTTCTACGGAATGCTCGCGTCCGCCGTGATCGTGTCGATCATCTATCTCTTCGTCCGCCGCACGAACCGGGGGCTCGCATGATCGCCCAGCTCCGCGGAAAAATGGTGTCGACGGTCCTCGAAGAGCACGCGCTCCGCGCCGTGCTCGACGTGAACGGCGTCGGCTACGAAGTCCTGCTCTGCCGCGCGAGCGAAGGCCGCCTCAGCGAAGGGCAGCTAGTGACCGTGCTTGTGTCGGAGTCCGTGGCCGCGTTCGATGGGTCCACCACGCTCTACGGTTTCCTGTCGTCGGAAGAGAAAGACTTTTTCCTCAAGCTTCGCGAGAACGTCGACGGCATGGGCCCGAAGAAAGCGCTCGAGACGCTCGACAAAATTTCGAAGTCGATGCCCGACTTCAAGCGCGCCGTCATCGACGGCGACATCGCCATGCTCGTGTCGGTCTTCACGTTCACCAAGAAGACGGCCGAGAAACTGATTTTCGCCTTGAAGGGAAAAGTGGAAGGCTGGTTCGTCTCCGGCGGCACGCGTTACCAGGAAGCGCCGAAGACCACGCAGGAATCCGAAGCGCTGTCGGGCCTGGTCAACCTTGGCTATCGCGAGGATGAAGCGCGCGACCTTCTCTCCCGCGCGCGACTCACGCTCGGCGCCAACGCGGTCACGGAAAAGATCCTCCAGGAGGCGCTGCGCCTGTCCGGCGCGCGATTGTCATGATCGAAAGCACCGACGTTCCCGCTGGAAAGAAACGCGCGGCCTCGCTCGTCGCGCCGGAAGTGGAAACGGGCGAAGACCGCCTCGACCAGTCGCTCCGTCCGCATGACCTGAGCCAGTTCATCGGCCAGGAGAAACTCAAAAAGAATTTGAAGGTTTTCCTCGCCGCTGCGAAGGAACGAAAGGAACCGCTCGACCACGCGCTGTTCTGCGCCGCGCCCGGCCTCGGCAAAACCACGCTCGCCAACATCATCGCCAGGGAAATGGGCGTGAACCTTCGCCAGACGTCGGGCCCCGTGCTGGGCCGCGTGGGCGACCTGGCCGCCATTCTCACCAGCCTCAACCCGGGCGACGTGTTCTTCATTGATGAAATCCACCGCCTGAGCCGCGCCGTCGAAGAAGCCCTCTATCCCGCTCTGGAAGATTTCTGCCTCGACGTCGTCGTGGGCCAGGGCCCGTCCGCCAAGACGCTGAAGTTGCCGCTTCCCAAGTTCACTCTCATCGGCGCCACGACGCGGGCCGGCCTGCTGACGAGCCCGCTGCGCGACCGGTTCGGCATCGTCGGCTACCTCGAATTTTATGAGCCGGAAGACCTCGCCAAAATTCTTCGCCGCTCGGCCGGCATCCTGAACGTCCACGTGGCCGAAGACGCCTGCCTGGAAATCGCGCGCCGCTCGCGCGGCACGCCCCGCATCGCCAACCGCCTGCTCCGCCGCATCCGCGACTTCGCGCAGATGGAGAAGGGGAACGTCTCGCTGGCCGTGGCCCGCCAGGCGCTCGAGGCGCTGGAAGTCGACGAGCTCGGCCTCGACCGGCAGGATCGCAAGATCCTCCTCGCGATCATCGAGAAGTTCGGGGGCGGGCCCGTCGGACTCGACACCGTCGCCGTGGCCGTGTCCGAAGAAGCGGAAACGGTGGAAGACGTCTATGAACCCTTTCTCATCAAGGCCGGTTTCCTCGCGCGAACGCCGCGCGGCCGCGTTGCCACGCCGAGCGCGTGGGCGCATTTCGGAAAGACCGCCCCCAAGTCCGTCAAAGACCTGCCGCTCTTCGGCGGCAACACCCCCGGCTGACCGGCCGCCCTCTGTCATGAAACGCGTCCCGATCCTTTTGTCCCTGTTCATGGCGGTCGTCGCCGGTTGCCGGCCGCCGAGCACGCCGGCCACGCACACGCCGCTGGAATTCAAAGGGGAGGCGAACATTGCGCCGCAGGACAACGTCCGCATCGGCATTCGCACCGACGTCCTCGAAACCACGATCTCGTCGCACGGCGACCTGATCGCCAAGGAAGTGAAGAGCGGGACGCTCGAGCGCTGGCCGGCCAAAGCGCGTCATTTCACCGTCTCGAAGGGCGTTCTTCACATCGGCGACAAAGCCGTGCCGGGCGCCTGGCGGCTCACGCCCGCCGACGCGGGCGACACGATCACGGTCGGCAACTATTTCTATCGCGGCGTGATCATCATCAAGGCGACGGGCGACGCGAAACTCACCGTCATCAACGAGTGCGACATCGACGACTACCTGAAGGGCGTTCTGCCGCGCGAGGCCGTGCCGACGTGGCACGAGGAAGCGCTGAAGGCGCAGGCCGTGGCGAGCCGCACGTACCTGGCCGCGCACCTCGCTCGCCACACCGACCAGGGTTTCGACCTCTGTTCCGACGTTCACTGCCAGGTTTATGGCGGGGCGACCAAGGAGAATCCGCGCACCACCGCCGCCGTCGACGCGACGAAAGGCCAGATCCTGATTTACGAAGGCAAGCCGATCGGCGCGTTCTTCAGCGCCAACTGCGGCGGTTCCACCGAAGGCATCCAGCTCGTGTGGGGAACGCCGGACCGCCCCTATCTCAAGGCGCGCCGCTGCCCGTGGGGAACGGCCGCGCCCTGGTATGAATGGCGCCTGACGGCCAACAACACGGAGATGCTGAACGCGCTGCGCGCCAAGGGCCTGGTGAAGGGCACCGAGCTTCGCGGCATCTCCATCACCAGGAAAGGCCCGTCGGGCCGCGCCGCCACGATGGCCATCCGAACCAACGAAGGCACCTTCACGATGCTGGGAAATGATTTTCGAATCGCGCTTAACCCGGAGAAGATCCGGAGCACGCTGTTCACGCAGGTGACGAAACTCCAAGGCGGGTACCTCTTCACGGGCCGCGGTTGGGGACACGGCGTGGGCATGTGCCAATGGGGCGCGAAGGGACAGGCGGAACAGGGCAAGGAGTACCGCGAGATCCTTGCCTACTACTATCCGGGAACGAACCTCGCGATCTGGAGCCGAGAATGACCGACAGCGCCGTGGAGCAAGGATCACTCACCATCAAAATTTCGGACCGCGCGGGTTCGCGCGTGGAGCGTGGGCACCTGTGGATCTTCTCGAATGAGATCATCAACGCGCCGGGCGACACGGACCTGGGGCAGTTCTGCAAGTTCACGTCCTCCGGCCGCACCGTCGGCGTGGGCTATTACAATCCGCATTCTCTTATCGCGGGCCGCGTGCTCGCGCGCGAGGAGACCGAGGACATCGACGCGCTCGTCGAGTACCGCCTGAAACGCGCGCTGGCGTCCCGCGCGCCGCTCGGTGAGGGAGAAGCCGCCCGCCTCGTGTTTTCAGAGGGCGACTTTCTTCCCGGCATCATCATCGACGTTTACGGCGCGACCGCGACCATCCAGACCAATACCGCCGGAGGCGACAAGCTTCTGCCGTATATTGAATCGCGCCTGCCGGGCCTCTTCAAGGAAACGTTCGGCCGCGAACTCACGGGGCTTGTGATTCGCGCCGACTCGCCCATCCGCAAGATGGAGCAGGTGGACTCTTACGTGCGCGTGGCGCTCGGCGACGAGCCGGCGATGCGCGAAGTTCGCTTCCAGGAAGGCGGGACGCAGTTTACCGCCGACCTGATCGAGGGCCAGAAAACCGGCTTCTTCCTCGACCAGCGCGACAACCGCGATCATCTCGTCTGGCAGCTGGAAGGCGCCAAGGACGCGCGGGTGCTCGACCTGTTCTGCTACTCCGGCGGCTGGGGCCTGCGCGCGCTCAAGTCGGGCGTCGAGCACGCCACGTTCGTCGACGAAAGCGCCCCGGCGTTGACGCTCGTCGAAAAGGGCATGGCCGCCAACGGGTTTTCCGAAGCGCGCGGCCGCCGCATCCAGCGCACTGCGTTCGATTTCCTGCAACACGACAACGACCGCTACGACGTCGTGGTCGCCGATCCGCCCGCCTTCGCCAAGTCGAAGAAAGACGTGTCCGCGGCCCTGCGCGCTTACGAGAAGCTCGCCAAGCTTTCCTGGCGCCGCGTGAAGCCGGGCGGACTGCTCGTCATGTGCAGCTGCAGCTACCAGGTCAGCGAGGAAGAATTTACCACCGCCGTGGCGCAGGCCGTCGGCAAGGAAAAGGGCCTGGCGCAGATCGTCCACCGCGGCGCGCAGGCGTCCGATCATCCGGTCCTCCTGTCGATGCCCGAGACGCGCTACTTGAAATGTCTGGTCCTGAAAAAGGTCCCGGTTTAATCCCGATGTCATTGCGAGCGAAGCGAAGCAATCTCATCAATGAGATCGCCACGTCGGCCTTTGGCCTCCTCGCGATGACAGCCTTCCCATCCTGATGCTTCGCATCGATCCCAACACGCTGGACTTTCCGCTATCCGACGACCTGGTCGCGCAGGAGCCGCTCGAGAAGCGCGACGAAGCGCGCCTCCTCGTGGTTCACCGCGAGACGGGCGCCCTCGAGCACAAGAAGTTCTCCGACATCATTTCCTATCTCGCGCCCGGCGACGTCGTCGTCATCAACAAGGCGAAAGTCGACCACGCGCGCGTGTTCGGCAAGAAGAAAACCGGTGGGAAGGTGGAAATTCTTTTTCTCGGACCGACGAAGGAGAAGGGCGTCTGGCGCGCGCTCGCGCGCCCGCCGCTCAAGATCGACACCGACATCGTGCTCGGCTCGTCCTTCAAGGCCACCATCGTCGGCCGGTCGCCTGAGGGCGAGCATCTTGTGAAATGCGCTTTCGATCCGCGCGAGGCGATGGACGAGGCCGGGAAACTTCCGTTGCCGCCCTACATCAAGCGCGCGCCCGCTGACCTGCGCTCGAAGAAAGACGACGAGTACTACCAGACCGTTTACGCCGCAACGCCGGGCTCCGTGGCCGCGCCCACCGCGGGCCTCCACTTCACGCTGGACCTTCTGGGCGAGCTCAAACGCCACGGCGTCATCATCGCCGAGCTCGTCCTTCACGTCGGGTGGGGAACGTTCCGTCCGATCGCCGACTCGGTTGAAACCCACCAGATGCTTCCCGAGTCCTTCGAGATTCCCGCGGGAGCCATGCAGGAAATTATTTCCGCGAAGGCGGACCGCCGCCGCATCGTCGCCGTCGGCACCACGGCGACGCGCGCGCTCGAGTCGCTTCCCGACGCGCCGACAGCGGGCGTGGCCACCGGCGACACGCGTCTGTTCATCCGGCCCGGCTTCCACTTCCGTTACGTCGGCGCGCTGGTGACGAACCTGCACGTCCCACGCTCGACGCCCGTCTCGCTCACCGCCGCCTTTGCGGGCCTCGAAAACGTCGAACGCGCCTACGACGCCGCCGTGAAAGAGCGCTACCGCTTTTATTCCTACGGCGACGCGATGCTGGTGGTCTGATGGCGACGACCGCGACGAAAATTTTCGAGATCACGCACCGCGACCCGGCCACGAAGGCGCGCGTCGGGGTGCTTCAGACCGCGCACGGCCCGGTGGAGACGCCGGTGTTCATGCCCGTCGGAACGCAGGGCACCGTGAAGACGCTCGGGTCCGAGGACCTGGTCGCGATGGGCGCGGGCATCATTCTCTCGAACACCTATCACCTTTTTCTACGACCCGGCCTCGACATTCTCAAACAGGCGGGCGGCCTTCACAAGTTCATGGCCTGGCCGAACGCGATCCTCACCGACTCGGGCGGCTACCAGGTCTTTTCACTCGCGGCGCGCTGCAAGCAGTCCGAGGAAGGCGTGGAGTTCGCCTCCCACGTGGACGGCATGCGCCGCAGCCTCACGCCGGAGATCGCGACGAACTTTCAGCTCGAGATCGGCGCCGACATTGCGATGTGCCTGGACGACTGCCCGCCCTTCCCCACGCTGGAGACCGACGCGCGCGAGAGCATGGAGAAGACGCTTCGCTGGGCGAAGCGCTGCCGTGAAACGTACGACCGTTTTCTTGAGAAGAACCCCGCCGCCGGCGTGCCGCAGCTGCTGTTCGGCATCTCGCAGGGCGCGAGCTTTCTTGACATGCGCCAGGAATCGACGGCGCGCATGGCCGAAATCGGTTTTCCCGGCTACGCGGTGGGGGGACTGGGCATCGGCGAGCCCAAAGAGTTGATGTGGCAGATGCTGGAGGCCAGCGTGTCCACGATGCCCGACGCCGCGCCGCATTACATGATGGGCATCGGGATGCCGGAGGACATGTGGGACGGCGTTGAACGCGGCGTCGACATGTTCGACTGCGTCCTGCCCACGCGCAACGGCCGCAACGGCCAGGGCTTCACGAGCGTGGGCAAGGTGAACGTGCCCAACGCGCGCTACCGCGACGATTTTTCGCCGCTCGACCCGGACTGTCCGTGCCCCGTCTGCACGTCGTACACGCGCGCTTATCTCTGCCATCTGTTTCGCGCGGGTGAGCTGCTCGGGCCCCGGCTCGTAACTTTACACAACCTATGGTTTTTGTTACGTTTGCTCCGTCGTATTCGCACCTCAATTATTAATGGCAATTTCCTTTCCTCGAAGACCGAATTCCTTCAAAAATACCGGGCCGGCGATGCGAAATAACCGCTCCCTTCCCTTCCTGTCCGCGCTCACCGCTTGTTTCCTCCTGATCGCCGCCGCGTCACCCTCGCGCGACATTCCCAAGAAGCTTCAGCTCCGGTCCTGGAGCATCATTCAGGAGGCGCTGACCTCCGCTGATTCGGTCATCCGAGAGCAGGCTGTCCAGTCGCTCGAGTTCATTCCGGGCGAGGCGTCCGAGAAATCCCTTTTGTCGTCTTTGAAGGATGAAAGCGACTATGTCCGCATCTGGGCGGGCCGCAGTCTGATCGGCCGCGGCAACCCGGCGGGCCGCGAATCGCTCCTGGCCATCCTTTTGACCGTCACGCCGTCGCCCGACGCGAACGCCGGTCCGCTCGCCGCGCTCATGCGCATGCGCGCGCTGGCGCAGGGCCGTCTGCGCGGCGAGGCCGCCAAGGCGCTCGGCCGCTTCCACGACCCCTCTCTCGTTTCCACCCTCAAGAATGCCAAGCGGGACAACGACGGCCGCGTTCGAGACGGCGCCGCCGTGGCGCTCGCGCTGATGGGCGATTCCACCGAGGGCATCGTCTTCGCCAGCGCCATGAAAGACCAGGACAAGGGCGTCCGCCTGGCGGCGCTCGAAGCGCTCGAAGCCATGGGCGACGACCGCTTCGCCTCGCCGGTGGAAGCCGCGCTCCTCGACACCGAGGCGGATGTCCGCCAGGTGGCCGCGAGCGCGCTTGGCAAGATGAAGGCCAAGGCCGCGGCGGATTCCCTGTGCGCCAAGCTGACCGACGAAGATGGCCGCGTTCGCGAGAGCGCCGCACAGAGCCTCGGCGAAGTGGGCGCGAAGGAAAAAAATCCGAACCTCAAGACCGCGCTGTTGGACCAAAACACCTACGTGAAGGTCGCCGCGGCGCGCGCGCTCGGCCGGCTGGGCGATCCGTCGGGTCTCCCCGCCCTCGAAGGCGTGCTCGGCGGCAACGACATCGATGGCCGCGTGAAGGCCGCCTGGGCGCTCGATTCCATCGATTCACCCCAGGCGCAGAGCCTGGCCGCTAAAACGCTCGAAGACGGAAACCTTCGCGTGCGCCTCGGCGCCGCGGTGGCCCTCCTTCGAAGCGATCGCCGTTAAAATCCAAAACACGAAAAGGGTGGGCTTGTGATATGATTCGCCGACTTATGAACAAAAAATCCATTTCCCTGCTTCTTGGCCGCACAATTGTGATGCTCGCGACGATCAACGCCTCCGCTTTCGCGATGGCCCGCCCGAACGCCGATCCGTCGGCCCCGCCGCCCCCGGCGTGGACCCAGTGGGTGCCGATGATCATGCTTCTCGGCGTCTTTTATTTCTTCCTCCTACGGCCGCAGTCCAAACAGCGCAAGGAAAAGGAAGCCATGCTCTCCAGCATCAAAAAGGGCGACAAGATCGTCACCCAATCCGGTTTCATTGTCACGGTGCTGAACCTCGCCCCGAAAACGATCGAGGTCAAACTCAACGATGAAACGCGTGTCAGCATGATGCGCTCGGGCATCGTCGAAGTTCTTCCCGAGGCCGCCGCCGCCGAACTGGTCGGCGCCGGAGCGTCCCCGAAATGAACAACAAGCTCGCCTGGCGCGGGGGAATCCTCGTCGTCGTGATGATCTGGTCGCTCATTCAGCTCTACCCCAACGTCGTCTGGTACAGCCTCCCGCTCGCGCAGCGGCAGGAGCAGGCCAAACGCAAAAACCCGCTCGCCAAAAAGGTCGTTCCGCTCGGTCTCGACCTTCAGGGCGGCGTCCATCTGGTCTACCAGGTCGACACCTCCAAGCTTCCCGATGAGAGCGACGCGACGGTCAGCAAGGCCATCGAGCAGAACATGGTGGTCATCAACAACCGCATCGACGGGCTCGGCGTCGCCAACCCGCTCATCATCCGCCAGGGCCGCGAGTTCATCGTGATCCAGCTCCCCGGCGTCTATGCCAGTGAAGACGCCAAGAGCATCATCGGCAAAACGGCGCTCCTCGAGTTCAGTCTCGTCCGCGACCATGAGAGCATGGTGAAGATTATCGACGAGATCCAGAAACGCGGCCTGCGTCCCGAAGACGTCAGTGCCGGAAAGCTCCCGGAAGACATCCTGAAAATGGTCCCCGCGGGCATGGTCGTTCGTCCCCAGCGTGAAGGCGGATACATCCTTCTCGAGTCGACGTCGGCGATCACGGGCAAGTATCTGAAGCTCGCGCGCGTCGAC
>JBBRXR010000015.1:0-9926 GCA_038238485.1 Elusimicrobiota bacterium
AGTACGGCGCGAACGTTTCGCCCTGCTCGGTCAGTTCGCGCATGGTGGCGACGTCGCCGAGGTCGGCGAGACCCGCCTCGAGCCGCTCGTTTGGATATTTCGCGGCCGTCGCGGGGTCGCGCAGGCGGCCGGCGCCCAGGCGCGCAAGCTTGTCCGGCGCCGGCGCGATGGTGAATGCCGTCAGGCGGCGGATCAGGTCGACCATCAGAAGGTAGCGGCCGCCGTCGTGCGAAACGCGGCCGGCGCCGATGTTCGCCGTGTGGAAGATATCGACGAGCGAGGTGTGGAAGATGCCCACGCGCGCCAGGCGAAAAAGATCGCGCGTGGCCTTGCGCACGCTGTCCTGGAACAGCGCGTCGCTCGCGCCCGCTTCCGTCGCGTAGCGGAAATAATTTCCGTCCTCCGTGACGTACGCCAGCGCGAGCACGCCGCCGCCGGTGACGGGCGTTTTGAATTCCCGCGCCGCGTCGTCGGCCGCCGCGGCCGCCGCGCCGGTGAAATCACGCGGATTGATTCG
The DNA here is from genome assembly GCA_038238485.1 of Elusimicrobiota bacterium. Lineage (GTDB taxonomy): Bacteria > Elusimicrobiota > Elusimicrobia > F11 > F11 > JBBRXR01. The sequence goes on from JBBRXR010000015.1 coordinate 518, forward strand.
ATAAAGCGTCAGCGCGTTTCCGGCGACGTTGGGGAACCGGCTTTCCAGATCGAGCGACTGCGCCCGCGTCAGGCCGCTGCTGGCGGGCGAGGCGAACCAGTGAAGAAGTTTTCCTTCGCGCGAGAGCTTGCCCGCGTCTTCAGCGTCCGGCCGCGCGATCTTGAGCGCCAGCCGGCGCTCGGTGGCGCCGTCTTTGAACACCAGGGTGCGGCCCAGGCGCCGCTCGAAGGTGACGTTCGTGAATCCGGCCCGGGCGAAGACGGCGTTCAGTTCCAGAGACTCCACGGGGATGGCTTCGGCGAGATCGGGCAGGCCCGGCGGCGTTCGGAACTCAACTCGCCCGAGCGTGCGGATCGCGCCGTCGGCCACGAAAGACGAAAGATTGTTCGCCTGGCCCTCATTGCCGAGGGTGAGATGAACGAGCTCGGAGGTGTGCACCGGCAGTTCAGAGAGGCTCAGGTCCGTACGGCCGACGATACGGCCAATCAATTCCGCCGAAACCGCGAGCGCGTTCTCAAGCGCGCGCTGATCGTAACCGGCGCCGAGCCCAATTCGACCGCCGATCCGGATCGTGGTGGTCAGGCGCTCGCGCAACGCGCCCATTTTGGCCGACAGCGCGCCGGCGATGTTGATCTGATCGACGGCCGAGAAACGCGAAAGAGAAACCTGGATCATGAGCGCGGCCGTCGGCGCCACGCTTTCATTGGTGCCGTCCACGTGCGCGGCGTCGCCGATGCCGAACTCAATGAGGGCGTACACGATGTTGAGCGCCGTGGCGTCATCGGCATTGCTCATCAGGACGCCCAGCCGGTCGAGGGCCGCGAGCCGATCGGCGATTCGCGAGCCGCCGAGAAGCTCTATGTCGTCGCGTCCGTCTTCCGCGCCGCCGGCCACCAGCGGTGGACGGCCGTTGTGGTCGTTGCCGTCGCCGGTCCCGGTATCGACCGGCGGCAAGCCCTGAGAATCGGCGGGCACGGCGGCAGCGTCCGACCGGGGATGGGCCGCGTCACCGAGCGGCGCTGGCTGATCGTCGGCGGTCGCCACCGGCGCGCTCCACGCGGTTTCGGTGCGTGAGCGTTTCACGCCGCGGCGGCGGTCCAGGTCGTTGAAAGGAAATTGATCGCGGACGCTCGTGGCATTCGTCACAGCCGCGTTCACGCCGCCCCGCCGCTCTTCGATGGCGCGAAGGTCGAGACGGAAGCCATCGGCGGCCACCGCCTGGATCGTGGCCGTCATGCCGAGCCGCCCCTGCGCTTCGGAGATCTCGCCGACGAAAGCGCCGCCCGGCGACCAGTTCACCGCGAGTTCCGCCGCGCCGAATCCCCGCGCGCGGGCGGTCTGCCGAAAGAGCACGAGCGCGTCTCGAACGAGATCGAGGTGATAGGCGCGTGGCTTGATGTGAACGTGAGCGATGAGCACACGTCCGGTCGCCGGGTCTTCGGCGCGCAACTGAAGGCTGGTGCAGAACGTGTGATTGGCGGAAACGATGGCGCCTTTTTCGCCGCGCGCAAGTTCGAGGATCACGAGGTCACCCTCGGTCGCTTCCACAAGCAGTCCGTCGCTTCGCTCGGCACGCAGCCGTTTGTCGGCCTCACGCCAGCGGGCGAGGTCGCCCTCGGGCGAGCCGCGCATCTTCCACACCGACGCATTGGGAACGTCGGTGACGGTACTGGCGCGCACGCGCGTGAGCAGGCGATCGACGTCCGAGGGCCGGTTCCACCGGCGCACCAGCCAGATGACACCGCCGACGGCGGCCAGAAAAATAGACGCCGCGATGACCGTCATGACGGGGTCGCCACCGTTGGCGCCCAGCGACGCCAACGCGACAAGAGAGAGGAGCGCCGTGCCCGCGCGGCGCGAGCGAAAGACGGGTGAAATCCGGGAGACGCTCTGGAGCGCGCGGGCGCGAAGCGACACCGCGCCCGATCGAAGCACGCGCCACGCGGAACCCGCCGGCACGAACTGCGCGCCCGGCCGACCGACGCGGTTCCCGACCGAGACGTAGCCCGCCGCGGAACGCGTGCGTCCGAAAAAGAGTGAGAGGCCGTCGAGCGCCACGCGCACGAGCGTCCCGCTGCGCGTGACCGTCACGCCCGCCGGAAGAGAACCGGCCGACTCGCCGGACCCGAGGCGCGCGGCCGCTTCACTCACCACCTGGCGTTCGACGATGCTGGCGTCTCCGCCGAAGTTCACGCCGGTGGGATTGATGAACAACCGCTCGCCGCTGAAGATCTTCTCCACCGGCGTCTTGTCGCGCGAGAAAATCGTGAGATAGGCCGTGCCGGCGGCGAGATCAACGCGGGTGAGCCTCGGCGTGCACACCACGAGGGAGCAGCCGCGTTTCTCGAGGAGACGCGAGACGCGCGGCGTGTGGAAACCGCCCACCACCAGCGCCGCGGCCGCGGGATTTCCTTCCAGCAGGCGCGACACGATCGTTTCACTGCGTTGATCGGCGAGGCGGTAGAAATCGGCGAACGGAGCGAGGTCCGGCAGCGACGGCGCGGCGGGGCGCGCGTCCAGCGAGCGAAGCGCCGCGTCGAAATCAGAGAGCGTGTAGGCGTCGGCGTGGAAGCGGTCCCACTCCTCGGGCGCGAGCGCGAAGGCGCCCAGTTGCGTCAGCGTTCCCGCGCGCCGCGACCACAGCGCCACCGCACGCTGGGCGTCGGTGGTCAGCAGTTTCGCATAGGCATCCGCCTCAAGCGCCGTTTCATCGGCAATCAGCGCCTCCGGCCGGATGCCGTCGGACAGGAGGACGTAACGCAGGTAAGAATCGAACGACGGCGTCGCGGCGAGATCGATTCCTTTGCGTCGACACAACGCCTGGAGTTTCGCGTGAAATTCACCGAGCGACACCGCGCCGGTGCGGTAAGCGATGGTGTCGTTGAGAAGCGCTTTCAATTCGACGGCGGTCATCGCGGCGGCGAGCTTCTCGATCACGCGCCGACGCTCGACTTCCACGCGGTCAAAACTCAGGCTTTTTTCGATGGCGTAGGCCTCCAGGAAATCCCGGACAGCGGCCGGGCGGCGGCCGGCGATGGCGACGAGACGCGTGAGATAGGGCGCGAGCGAGACGTCGCCGGTTTGGTACGCGCGCGACAGACTGTCGAGCGCCGTCAGTTCCGCACCGTAATGGCGGCGCTTGAGCTCGGCGAGGCGCCCATTGAATTCGCTGAGCGCGGCGGTGAGCGCGGGGCGGATCTTCACGGCGTCGCGGTAGGCGGCGACATTGAGATCGTAAGCGGCGCGGTCGTCAACGCCGGTGATGATCGCGCCGCGCGACGGACCCAGGGCCGCGCCCGCGAACGACGGAGCCGCGAGAAGGCCGGCCTTCAGGAAATCCGAAGCGACGTCGCCCACGAGCTGGCGGTCTGAAAACTGGTCGATGCGGGAGAAATCGAGTTTTGAGAAAGCGCCTTCCACGCCGATGCGTTCGACGGCGCCCCCCACCACCAGGCGTTCGAGCGCTTCGCCAATGTTGGCCTGCGCTTCGGGATTGAGATGAACGTCCTGAATCAGAGCGACCACCGTGGGGCCGCGACCCGCGTGGGTCTCGCGCACCGACACATGCGTCAGCGGCAGCGCGGCGGTGAGCCGGCCCAACGCGTCTCCGGCGGCGCGAGGCGTGGGGGCGGCGTCGCGCGGCTGAAGCGCGGCGATCGGACGCGCGGCGGGAAGATTGGTGAGCAGCGCGGAGGGCGGGGACGACGGCACCGCGAGGAGCGCCAGCTTCTGCTGTCGCTCTTTCCACAGACCGCTTTCCGCCGGCGCCGCCAGGACGGTGTTCAGCGTGAAAAACGTGAGCGTTAAAAGGGCCGCCGCGCGGCGCAATGTCGTCATAGCTCCTATTAATGTACCCGTCCGGGCTTAAATCGGCGCGAAAACGCCCTTAATTTCCGACGAGGACGGTCGGCCCGCGCCCTGATCAATGTTGCAAGAACTTTACCGTTCCTTAATGAGTCCTTAATGTCAGACGTTTATGATGATGGGGTCAGAAGTAACCGCGGCCGGGACGCCGTGGTGTATGCGCAGAAGTGAAATTGTGTCCATGACGTCACAATTTCATTCGCCAAATCCTCCTCAGCGAAGGATTAATCGTCATGAAAGCGTCCCGATTTCAGAAAGTCATCTCCGTCGCTCTCGCGTCGGCCATCCTTTCAAACGCCATCCTCCTCGAGGCGTCCGAAGCGAATTTCTGGAAGGAACGCAGCGCGCAGACCCGCGTTTCGCACCCTCAGCCCTCTCCCACGCTCCTTGCCGCGCTTCCCTCGGCGCCGCCGATGCCGCTCACGGGCACGAGCCTCCGCCAGATTTCGTCCTTCAACCAGTCGACGATCGCCGCGCGCCGCCGTCTGCCGGCCAACCGCGTCTCCGAGTTCGACCAGATCCTCGGCTCGCTTCCGACGGCCGATGGCGCGGTCAAGACGATCCGCCTCCCTTCGTCCTCCGCTCCCGAGCGCATCGTCGTCCACATCCAGGACATCCATCTCAACGGGGAAGCGCAGAACCACATCCGCCAGATCGTCAGCGCCCTGATCGCCAATCGGCAGGCCGGACTCGTCGCGCTCGAGGGCTCTTTCAGTCCGCTCGAACTTTCTCGACTTCGCACACCGGATTACAAGGGTCCGGTCCGCACCGCCGCCGACTACGCGCTCCTCAACAACGAGATTTCCGGTCCGGTGCACGCGGCCATCACCGCGGCGGGAGCGATCCCTCCGATCATTGGAATCGACGACGCGACGCACCACGCGGCCAACGTCCGCGCGTACCAGACCTCGTTCGGCTGTCTAACCGAACAGCGCGCGGCCATCGTCAAGGACCGCGAGCGCACCGACGGGAAGGCCGGCGGCCTTCTTAATTCAAACCTGCTCGCTTTTCACCGAAAGGCGCTCGATTACCATTCCGGCAAACTCGAGATCGGCGCATACCTCCGCCTCCTCTCCGCGTCGAAACAGCCGCTCCCCGACATTCTGACGACGTTCCTCCGCGCGCTCGACATCGAAGAATCCCTGTCCCTCCCCAACGTCGAGTCCGAGCGCACCGCGCTGATGAAGCGCCTCGTTCCGTCCCTCGACAACAACGAACTCAATTTCCTCCTTCAAAAAGGTCTCGCCTACCGCTCAGGGAAGGTCACGCTCGGCGAATATTATTCCGCGCTCCGCGAAACGTGCCGCGAGAATGGAGTGAACCTCGCGACGTATCCGGCGATGGACCGGTACATCCGCTACGTTTTGCTCTCCGACTCCCTCGACGCGGACAAACTGCTCGCCGCCGTCAGCGTCGTGGAGGCGCAACAGTACGATCGCCTGATCCAGACGCCGACCGAACGCCGGCTGGTCGATGAGGCGCGCTTCCTCGTCCTGACCGAGAAGCTCATCAATTTTTCACTGACCACCGGCGAGTGGGAGGAGCGCGAGGCGCTGGTTGCGGCCGGCCACGCGCGCGCGGGCCTCGACTCCTTTGAGGCCTTCTACCGCGAAGCGGAAGTGCGCGACGAGCGCATGGCGACGAACCTTCTCAATGAAATGGATGCGCGAAAAACGCGCGTCGCCATCCTCGTCACCGGCGGCTTCCATGACAAAGGCCTCACGCGCCGTCTACTGGCGCGCAACATCGCCATTATTCCTTTCGTCCCGCGCATCACGACGATCAACACCGCGTCAGGACCCGAATCGCTCAGCGTCTTCACGCGCGAAAAAACGCCGCTCGAACAGCTTTTCGCCGGCCAGAAACTCTTCCTGGCGCAGAATCCCGCGGACCTCTCCCATCTTCCCGTCTCGGCGGCCGCAGTCAACGCGCGACTCAACCCGGGAAGCCCCGCGCAAAGCGTTCTCGACACCCTGCTCGCGCCAGGTCACGGCCTCACGCTCGCGGCCCAGATGGTCGGCGGCGGCGTCCGCATGGACCTCAGCTCGCCGCGCGGCGGCGTCGAAGACACGTTCCAGTTTGGCCCGAACGGCGAGATCGTTTCCGACCGGATCGTCCCGGCGAGGCACAATGTCCTTCCCGAAATTATTTCGCTCGGTCTTGTGCTGGCGTTCGGCACCGGCCTTCTCGGTTCGCTCGGCGCGGCACCGATCGTCCTTCTGATCGGCGCGGTCTCGCTCGTCACGGTGGGCGGCGTCGCGATCCGCCTGGCCTGGTTCTCGGCCATCTTCGTCCATGGCTTTGGCCACACGGTCTTCAAGGCGCTCGTCGACAACGGCCATCCGTTCTCGTGGTCCGACGCGGTCGAAGGCACGACGATATCGGAGTTCCTGACCGGACTGATCCCGACCTTCGCGATCTACACGCCCGGCGTCTCCGAGCGAAAATCCCTGTCGGCCGGCGATCAGGAACCGTGGAAGATCCGCTTCAAGGCGCTGGGCGGACTCGCCCTGAACGCAATCGTGATCGCGACGGTCCTCTTCATCCTTCCCGGCTCGGCGGACGCGTCGTCGCTCAGCACACCGGCCCTCTTTCTGCTGAACGCTTTGCTCGTGGCGAACACCGTGGCGGCGCTCACGTCCGTCGTGTCCGACCTCGCCGCGTTCCTCACCGGCAACGCGGAGGACTTCTCCTGCGGCTGGCTCGACTTCATCGTTCCGAGCAGCGGAACAGAGGGCACGCTGTTGCCCGTCTGGCTGCAGGACAAGATCGAATTTTCCACTTACGTTCTGAGCGGGCGCGGGACGCAGGCGAACGGCTTTGTGATCAAGGCGCGCGACACGGAAGGTCACGTGCAGCTCGTCGGCGACCGCTACGTGAACCCAAAGCGCGGCGTCCTCCACACGCGCCTGCGCAAAGGCCTTGAAGCCGTCTCCGCCAAGGCGGAGAAGGACGGCTTCGCGCCGCTCGAAGGAATCATCGACTACTCCTCGCACCTGCGCTTCGGCACGTCGAGTCCGCCTTCCATCGAAGAAACGCATCCCCACACGAGCCCCGGAGAGGTCGTGACCTTGTGGGACTGGTCGAAACCCGGCCAGGGCGTGGTGGAGCGCACCGACAATCTGCAGGTCAGCGTGCGCCACAACGGCGACAACGATGGCACGCGGAAAATGCTCGACGGCATTCTCGAAAACCAGAAGTTCGTGTTCATCACGGAGATGGACTTCAAGGAAATCCGCAAGGAGCTCAGCCGCATCCTTTATTTCGACGGGACGGCGGGCGACTCCCCGGTGCTCGCGTCCATGCTCACGCTTCTGACCACGCAGGGCCGCTTCGACGCCGCGGCGCGCCTCTCCTATCTTCTAACCGTGCCGGACTCGCTCGCGAACGCGTTCCCCGGCGTGACGTCGCCCGAGCAGACGAACCAGATCGTCGCCGTGTGGGGCCGCCTCTTCCAGGACGTCTTCGCGCGCCACAAGGACCAGGTGTTCGTCGAGCGCAACGGCCGGCTCGTTCCGGACGCGGCCGCCATTCGCGCGACGCTGATCCCTGACATGAAAACCGCGGTGACGAATTACGTCCGCACGGCGAACGACCCGTTCATCGGCCACATGACCGATGAAGAGATCGACGTCTTCATCGAGACGACGCTCCACAATTTCTTCAATCTCGACATCGTCGGTTCGACCAAGATGCTCATGGGCATCGCGCTGCCGTCGAGCACCTTCGGCCTGTCGATCAGCTCGACGCTTCAGCCCTACAAGAAAGTTTGGGTGGCGAAGGGCCAGCCCGGCGCGCTGGGCTTCGACCCCAAAACCGGCGGCTACACGGGCGCGTCGGACCCGAGCGCGGTATTCGCCGCGCTCGACCGCGACGGGAAATTTCTGACGTTCAACGATGACGACGGCGAAATCGCGGTGCTCGACACCGAAACGCCGGGCGACTGGAAGCTCAAGATCCATTCGATGTCCCAGTACCGCGAGCTCACACCCGAAGAGATCGAGCGCCGCTGGGTCCCCCTCACCGACAACCCGTACATCGCGCTCCCCGAGCGGCACATCAACGGGGAGTCCCATCCAAAGAAAGACCTTCGCGAGCTGAGCGCGGTGATGTCGGACATCAACGCCAGCTTCACCGAGGCGCTTCGCCCGGAACGGCCGCAGACGCCGTCGAACCATCTCACCATGGACCACCTGAGCGCCGACTTCGTGGACAAAGCGCGCCGCGCACGCGATCGCCGCGAGAATGACCTGAAGCACTGGATCGCGGGCGGCAACCGTGTCGAGGATTACGAAGAGCAGAAGAGCCAGGAGCTGGATCTCCTGATCATTTCGGAAGGCCCGAACCACCAGCTGGCGCTGCGCAAGATCGAGGACCTGCAGCTTGCGATGAAAGGCTTCAGCGGTGCGGCGGTGGAAGCGAACACCTACATGCGCGAGCGCGACAGCTACTACTCCGGGAATGGCGCGCCCTTCAAGATCGGAAAGAACACGATCGTGATCTGCGTCAGCCAGTCGGGAATGACCTTCTCCGGGGTGGAATCGCTCCGCCACGCGGAAACGAAGCGCAAGAAAGAGCAGCTTAAGAACGTCTACCTCGTGACGGGCGAATGGTTCTCCGTCATGGGCCGCTCGCTCGGGCAGGAATATCTCCCCGAAAGCGACTTCCAGGGCCGGATCTTCTGCAACATGAGCGGCAAGCGCCGCTCGGAAGCGTCCACGATGTCGAGCGCGACGGACTTCCTCTTCACCAAGATCTTCATCGACCTCTTCCGCCACATCAAGGAAGAGGTTCCGCCGGGCTCCGACGGCCATCCGCCGCTCAACCTGCGCATCACCGATGACGGCATCGACGATCTCAACAACGAGGTCGACTCGTTCCTCTCGCTCTCGATGCCCCGCATCACGGGCTACGACGCGGAAGGCAACGAGACCGGCTCAGAGACCGCGCAGGCGCTCCGCGAGGAAGGCCAGGAAATGGCCAACCACGTCTCCGAACAGTTCTTCTCGCTGATCGCGGTGCGCACCTACACGTTCTTCACGGTGCTCCTCGGCTTGCCGATCTTCAAGATGCTGACACTGGCCGGCGCCGCCGGCCTCTTCGCGATTCTCGGAGTTCAGCCCCACCCGCTCGTGCTGGTCGGCGCGTTCGTTGTGGCGCACGTGCTCGACACGATCTTCTATTCGTTCCAGGACGTGTTCTTCACCTACTGGCTGCGCTGGATGCAGAAGCGAACGATCCGAGACCGCCTCGGCCCTCGCTTCCTGGCGATCGGCGGCGAGCAGTGGCCGCTCCTGCGCGAATATTTCCGCAACATGGCGCTCGAAGCGATGGGCGCGCTCCAGCTCGCCGGCGTCGACGGCGGAAAAGTCGACGGCAACTTCATGCACAAGTTCAAGGACCCGCCGCGCGGCAGCCTGATCCTCTTGTTTTTTGACGACCGCAAGGACGCGACCACGTCCCGCCAGGAACTGGCGGGCGCGGGCCGCATGATCGCGAGCCAGGCCGACGGCGTGCGCAATTTCAACGCGGGCCCGCGCATCCG
>JBBRXR010000016.1:0-9881 GCA_038238485.1 Elusimicrobiota bacterium
GAGAAGGGCAAGGCCGCCGCGCTGCTGTGGTTCGAGCGCTACATGGCGGCCATCGACCAACCCGAGAAACTCGGTCCGCTGAACAACAAAGGTTCGGACGTGAACATGACCTGGCGCTTTCGGCACTACCAGGAAGTCGATGATAAGGAAGCCCTGCTTCAGGCGCCCGAGGCGCAGGTGGCCGGCCAGGCCATTCAGCCGATTCTCCGGGCGAAGATCGCGGCGCTGCGAGTGGAGGTCGCGCGCGACGAGGTATCAGGCGCGGTCCGGTGGATCGCGACGCTTTTCTCCCGCCTGATGTCGGTCCCGATGGACGTGGCCATTCGCCTCGCGCCCATTACCGAAATGGGAATCTTCTCGTCGATCGGATTCATCATTCGCGAAGGGATGGTGGCGTCGGGCGCGGGCGTCAACCAGGTGATGGTTGCTTCGCTTTCCGGCGCGGGCGCCATGCTGGTCTGGATGTTGTCGCACGGCGTCGTGCTGGTGAGCAACCGGGACGGTTCGATCTGGACGCCGATGTCCGCATTACAATTCCGCCTGAAAATGAAAATTCTCGGGTTGGGCTTCCTCGTGGCCGGGCTCCCGCCGCTGGCCTACGCGCTCGGCGGCACGCCGTTGCTCGTCGCGACCATGGTTCTGACGACGGCTTATCACTTCCGTTTGAATCCGTTGACGAAGGCAGGTGGGACGGCGAGGACAGGGGGAGCGTCGTCGCCATTGCTCAACGACCGCCAGCGGATCCGACGGACCCTCGACGGCGCGGTCTGACGCTAGGGGTGGAAGATCGTTTCGATGCCGCGGCGGATCATCATGACGCCGATGGCCGCGAGAATGATCGCAATGATCTTCGCGAACACTTTTGAGAACGCCTCGCCGACGATTGCGATGATCTTGTCGGAGAAGATGTAGAGCGTCAGCGAAATCAGCAGGTTGACGGCGAGCGACCCCATGATGGCGAAGAAGCTGTATTCGTCGTGGAGGATCAGCAGCGTCGTGATCATCGCGGGGCCCGCGATGAGCGGCACGCCGAGCGGAACGATGCCGATGAAGGCGTCGGTGGCCTCGGCATGCGGGTCCTTGGTCGTGCGGCCATGAATTTCCCGGATGGAGAAGATCAGCAGCAGGATGCCGCCCGCGATCCGGAAGTCGGCGCTGGTGATGCCCATCAACTGGAAAATGTAGTGGCCCGCGACGCCGAACGTGGCGCCCACGAGCAGGGCGGTCACCACGGCCTGAACCGCCAGACGGTTTTTCTCGGCCCGGGTGAAGCCTTCGGTCAGCGCCAGGAACAGCGGAAGGGTGCCGATCGAGTCGATGGCCACGAAAAGCGGGATAAACGTCAGCAAAAAGGTCTGCATGGCTTTAAGTGTATCACCTCCTGCCCGCCCCGCCATCCCGTTGCCGGGAAGGCCGACAATCGGTAGAATCCCCGTCGCATCGATTTTTGACATTTTTGGCGCGGTAGCTCAGTTGGCAGAGCATGGGACTCATAAGCCCAGGGTCGGCGGTTCGATCCCGCCCCGCGCTATTCTTTTTTTGCCCCGTTGGGCTCCCGGTTCTAAATGCTTCAACTGAAGTCCCTCTGCATTCCTTCCCCCGTCATCCAGTCTCCGATGGTCGGCTGCACCGACCTCGCCTACCGGATGGTCGCCCGCAAGCGCGGCATGAAGTTCTGCTTCATCGAGATGGTCTCGGCCAACGGCCTGATGCACGCCAGCCAGAAGACCTTCGACCTCCTCAAAACCATTCCGGAAGATCGTCCGCTTGGCGTTCAACTCATGGGCTGCGACCCCGAGATCATGGGCAGGGCCGCCGCGAAAATGGAAGAGATGGGATTTGATCTGGTCGATCTGAATCTCGGTTGCCCGGTTCGCAAGATCACGTCCGGGGGCAGCGGAGCCGCGATGCTCAAGAATCCGAAAAACACCGAAGCCGTCTTCAAGAAAGTGGTGGCGTCAGTCAAAAACATTCCTGTCACGATGAAGACCCGCATCGGTTTCGAAGACCCGTCGGGTGAAGAGGCCGCTGAGATCGCGCGCATCGCAGAGGGTTCGGGCATCAGCATGGTAACCATCCACGGCCGAACGCGCGCGCAGGGTTACAGCGGCAAGGCCGACTGGGTGGCCATCGGAAAGGTGAAGCGCGCCGTCAAGATTCCCGTGCTGGGCAACGGCGACGTCACAACGCCCGCCGACGCGCGGCGCATCCGTGAAGTCAGCGGTTGCGATGGCATCATGATCGGCCGCGGCGGCCTCGGCAATCCCTGGATTTTCCGTCAGATCCACGACGTGCTTGTGGACAATCGCGAGCCTTTTGAGCCGACGCCAGAAGAACGCCTCGAGACCGCGCTCGAGCACATGGAGCTCGAGGCGAAATACGCGGGCGAGACCCGCGCTGTGTTTCACATGCGCCGCATCGGCGCGTGGTACATCGCGGGAGTTCCGGGCGCCGCCAAGTGGCGAGATCTGCTTCACCGCGCGCGGACGCTCGACGAAGTGAAATCCACGCTCATCGGCGCCATGTCGAACGTCACCGAGTTTCATCATGTCGCGCCCGCCATCACCGAAGGTCAGTAACATCCGTCGCGCGATCTGCCTCAGCATTCTCCTGCAGGCCGGCGCTTCCCTGGCCGCTGAAAAAGCCGTTCCGAAAAATCCCGTGAAACCTTCCTCAAAGGTCGTCGAAAAGGCGCCCGCGAAGACGCCCGATATCGTGGAGGGGCTGATCGAACACGAGAAGAAGTCTTACCAGGACTGGCTCGACGACGCCGACGAGCCGCCAGCGGTCTACCTTCCCGGCTCTCGATCGGGGGTTGAAGTTTATTCTCCCGCTTTCCGTGATGAGGAATCGCAGGTGCTCTGCCACGACCCCGCGCTCCCCGAGCTTCTCGAGATGACCGGCGCCGAATCCGATGCGCGTGAGACCGTGCTGAACCTTCAGCGTCTGCGGGTGCGCGAAAAAGTGGGCGACGCCTGTCTCGCCCGGCCGGGCGACCGCGTCGTGGCTGTGGGTCGCGGGTGGCAGGAGGAGCGCACGCTCGACGCATTCGTCATTCAGCGTGAGAAGCCCGCCTGTGCTGAAGAGCCGCCGATGGGACTTTGGATGACCTTCGATCATCCGCTGCCGGAAGATCCGTTGTTCGTCACGACCGACCCGACCGTCCTGCCCAAGGACAACCTCTTCATTCCCGCCGAACAGTACGCGGTGGCGCCGGCGGGTCCCGAAATGTTGGGCCGTCTGAAGGGCGTCGTTCAGTTTCCCGAGGATTTTCGCGTCACGTTGATTTCAGTGGGCGCGACCGACGCAGACGCGATCGTTCTGTTCGAACGCCGCAACCTCACGCCGGACGACGACGGGCTTCCGGCCATGGTGGCGGCGGTCATCACCAAGGATTCGATTCAGACGTTGTGGACAGAGCGGGTGGATATCCGACGGGGAACGGGCCGGTTTGAATTTTTGGGGACGCTGGACATGGACGGAGACGGGGTGCGGGAACTGGTCTTTTCGGGCATCCACCAGACGTGCCCGTACACGACGGTCTTTCGAAGGGCAGAGGACGGATTTGAGCCGGTACCGTTGCTGGTACGCTCGTGCCGCTGTTGAACGGTTTGTGCCTGTAAATCAAGCGAAAACGTGAGTTAAGTCACATCCCGTTTCCCTTGTTTTGGAAAGACGGCTTCTTGTATCCTCGGCCTACCCATGGAGATCTTTTGCAGGCTGCTTTTCGGCCATTTGCTGGCTGACTTCACTTTTCAGACCAACTTCATCGCCGACTGGAAACGCCGAAAGAAGCTCGGCCTTCTCGCGCATGTGGCGCTCCATCCGCTCTGTTATGCCCTCCTGCTGGGGCCCTATCTCCTCGAATCCTGGCCCACGGTCCTCGGTTTCTCGATCAACGGCTTGACGGCCATCACGATCGCCGCCCTCCTTCATTTTGTGGAGGACTGGTTCCGTGTGAACAAGATCAACGAAGGCTGGACGGACAATACGCTCTTTTTTGTCTGGGATCAGGCCGTCCACATCCTCATTCTTCTGCTCCTCAGCCCCTGGCAGACGCAGCAGCTTCAGAATTCCTGGCCGTTGCTCGGAAGTCTCTTTGTGGTCGTTACCCATTTCGCGACTGTCAGCATCTGGTTCGTGGAGAAAGACATCTACGGCCGCGAGTATCCGGAGACCGAAGAGAAATACATCTCGATTCTTCAGCGCCTGGTGGTGTGGCTGGCCTTCTTTCTACCGCACCCCTGGTGGCTTTTCGTGCTCGCCTTCGTGCTGATCTCGTTCGGCCGTCATGTCTGGACCCGCCGGATCGACTTCAGCTGGACCAGCGTCGTGATGGGGAACGCCCTGGCCGTGGTCTGCGGCCTCGTGACCCGCTTCTGCATCGGCTATCACTTCTAAAACCCGCCTTATCGAAGCCCCTTGGCTCACCCGGCTCATTTGGTACAATCGTCGGGATTTCGGTGAGAATCGATTTCATGTGGCCATAGCTCAGCTGGAAGAGCGTCGCGCTACGAACGCGAAGGCCGTAGGTTCAAATCCTACTGGCCACAATTTTTTCCCTTCCGTCATCCATCCTCCGAAGGCCCAACCGTGCCGCTGAAAAAACCTTTCACGATGTCGAAGCAGGATGCGGCCGCGGTCGCGCGGTCCCCGATCGGCCGTCTGGTTCATCCATCCGCGGATCTGACGTCCGCGGACGTTAGATTCATGCGCTCGGCCCTCGCCTTGGCGCGAGAAGCTTCGGAGGTGGGGGAAGTGCCCGTCGGCGCCGTCGTGGTTCGCGATGGAAAGATCATCGGGCGCGGCTACAACCTGACGCGCACGAAGTTCGATCCGACGGCCCACGCGGAGGTCGTCGCGCTTCGCGCCGCGGCGAAGAAGGTGAAGAACGAGCGACTTTTGGGATGTGATCTTTACGTCACGCTCGAGCCCTGCGCGATGTGCGCGGGAGCGATTGTGCAGGGCCGCGTTGCCCGCCTCATCTACGGCGCGCCGGACCCGAAGGCGGGCGCGTGCGGTTCGGTGATGCGCGTGATCCCCAACAAGAAACTCAATCATCGTCCGACCGTAGTAAGATGGCTCTTGGCCGAGGAATCCGCCGAGTTGCTCACAGGATTTTTCCGGGCGCGTCGCTCGGCCAGAAAAAGCTCTTTGAAATAAATTGCGCATCTCACTTCTTCCGTTCAGCCCACCCGATTTTCGGGGGTGACATGGCTTCGACGGTGGCAGGGTGATTGAATGTAGCAGGCCGGAGTTGATCAGCGGCTCCGTTATCAAGCCGATCAAACACGTAACTGCTAACACTGAGTTGGCACTCGCAGCCTAATCCGCTGTGACGGTCCGCCCGAAATTCCTGGTATCGGGGCCGGAACGTAATCATCAGGATCGGTCGTTGAGGCGCGTCTCGTCTTCAATGGCTTAAACAACACGAGGCTGGCGACGGGGAGGTTCTGTCTAGTTACAACCCCGTAGCGAGATGAAAACTAGGCTAAGCCTGTAGCGACATCATGATCTCTCTTCCGGACGCGGGTTCGATTCCCGCCACCTCCAACTTTACCGAGCAAAGGAAGAACGCATGTTTGGACGTCGCAATAAACCGGTCGTCGTTGGCGATAAAGCGCCCGACTTCGAACTGGTCGATCAGAACGGCACGACCATCCGGTTGAGCTCGCTTCGGGGAAAGACGGTCGTCCTTTATTTCTATCCCAAGGACGACACGTATTACTGCGTGGCCGAGTCCGCGGACTTCCGCGACCATTACGCCGAGTTCACCTCGGGCAACGCCGAAGTCATCGGCGTGTCATCCGATTCCTCCGCCTCTCACTTCCAGTTTGCCGCGAAGTACAAACTTCCGTTTCGCCTGCTGAGCGATTCGGCCGGCAAGGTCCGTCGGCTGTACGGCGTGCCGGCAACCTTCGGAATGATCCCGGGCCGGGTAACGTATGTGATCGATGAAGCCGGCGTCGTGCAGAAGATCGTGAATTCCCAGTTCAATCCCAAGTCCCATGTGGCGGAAGCGCTGGACGTCCTCTCGCCCCGTCCCAAGCGCTGAGGGCTTTTGGCCGCCGAACCGTCATCTGTCCCTCCGCCGCGCGCCGTCCGCAAACGCTGGCTGATCCTCCTCGCTGTTTCCATCGCCCTCGCGCTCATCAGCCCCGCTTTCCGGCTCTCCATGTTCGCGGACTGGGTCCCGATTCACCGAATTATCAACTGGGTCAACCTGGCCCGATCCAACCGCTGGCTGGCGGCGGGCTTTTACGTTCTTTATTCGGTGGCGGTCATGGTGGCTCCCATTACCATGTTCCCGATCGTGGGTGGCGTGCTGTTCCCTTTTTGGATCGCCCTGCCGCTCAATGTGGTCGCGGCGACGATCGGCGCCTGGTTCTCTTTTCGCGTGGGGCGTGGTTTCGGGCGAAAAGCCATTGAGCCGCTCATGCGGGGCAATCTCAAGGCGCTCGACCGGCTGGCGGCCAGCCAAGGTATCCGGACGGTGTTTCTTCTGAGGTTGATCGGCCTACCGCCCTTCGTCGTGGCGAATTACGGATTGGGTCTTTCTGGTGTGAAGAACCGCGACTTCATCCTCGGAACGGCGGCCGGCATTGTTCCCTGGATGTCACTGGTCACTTATATGTCGACGTCGTTGTGGGCGGCGGTACTGGTGGGAGGCGAGAAGGGGATGATGAAGGCGCTGGTGAAGGCAATGGCGCCGTTAACGGCGGTATCGGCTCTCGTGATGATCAGCGTGGGTGTTGCGTGGTTCGTTCGGCGCCAGCGTGCGCGGGCCGCTACTCGAATTTATAACCAAAGCCCTCAATCGTGACGACGTGCTTGGCGCCATCGGTGCCCAGCTTCTGGCGAAGGCGTTTGATCGTCGCGTCCACCGTGCGGTCGGTGACCGGATAGTCCGTTCCCCACACCGTTTCCACGAGATAGCTTCGCGAAAGAACCTGCGGGCTTTTCTTCATCAGGACATACAGCAGATCGAATTCCTTCCGCGTCAGCCTTCCCTTCGCCACGCCGTCCACTTCCACCATGATCTGATCGACCAGGATGCGCACGTTCGCCCGCTCGAGGATCTTTTCGGTCGGGTTCTCGTGCAGCGTTCGGCGGAGAATGGCGCGAATGCGCGCCACGAGTTCCTTCGGTTCGAAGGGCTTCGCCAGGTAATCGTCGGCGCCGAGCTCGAGGCCCTTCACCTTGTCCTGAACGTTGTTCTGCGCGGTCAGCATTAAAATCGGGATGTGGCGGATGGACGGGTCCTGTCGCATCACGCGGCAGACTTCCATGCCCGGGATGTCGGGAAGTCCGAGGTCGAGAATGATGATGTCCGGTTTCTCGTCATGGGCCATCGTGATGCCCGTTCCGCCGCGGGGCGTGGAAACCACCGTGAAACCCTCTTTGGGCAGGATCGAGTCGAAAAGCATCAAGATCGTCTCGTCGTCATCTATCGCCAGAACTTTTGATTTGAGTGTATCCATGCGTGATATATGCCCTGACCACCCCGTTAAATCAATGAGAAATTAAATGTCATCGATTTGCCTTGAGTTTGCCATTGGTTTGTCATGACCTATTTTCGGGGGGGAACGAGTGGTTCAGGTCGGGGGAGAAAATGGTTATAATCCTGACCGATAACGCAGCCGTTCCAACCCGACAACGACGTCCCGGTTAAGTGCCTCGTTAAATCTGACGTCGCCTTTCCCCCATGTCCGGAAAACTTAAAGAGTTCTTCATTGGAAAGCCGAAGGATCCGCTGGATCCACAGGTCTTCCACAATTTATCGCTGGTCGCCTTCTTCGCCTGGATCGGTCTGGGCGCCGACGGCCTCTCCTCGTCCTGTTATGGTCCTGAGGAAGCCTTCCTCAGCCTGGGCTCCTACACCCATCTCGCCATTCTTCTGGCGATCGCCGTGGCGGCAACCGTTTTCATTCTTTCCGCCAGCTATAGCCAGATTATTGAGCTTTTCCCCGCCGGCGGCGGAGGTTACCTGGTCGGTACGCAGCTCATCGGACCGGTTCCGGGTCTCGTGTCCGGCTGCGCGCTGCTCGTCGACTACGTCCTGACTGTCGCCATTTCGGCGGCCGCCAGCATGGACGCCATCTTCAGCTTCCTTCCGGCCCATTTTCTGCATTTCCGCCTGATCGCCACGGTCCTGGTCCTCGTCGCCCTCATCACGCTGAACCTTCGGGGCATCAAGGAATCTGTCGTGTTTTTGACCCCGATTTTCGTCACGTTCGTCATCACTCACGCTTTCATTATTATTTACGGCCTGGCGTCCCGTGGAAGCCAGCTCCCCACGCTCCTCGTGGACACGACGCAGGAGATTCATCGTGGCATCGGCGAAATCGGATTCATGGCGATGGCCGTGATCTTCATGCGCGCCTTCTGCCTGGGCGGCGGTACGTTCACCGGCATTGAAGCCGTGAGCAACGGCCTGCAGATCTTGCGCGAGCCCCGCGTGGCCACCGGGAAGCGGACCATGTTCTACATGTCGGTCTCGCTCGCCTTCACGGCCGGCGGCATCCTCATTAATTATTTACTGAACAGCATCAATCACGTGGCCGGTCAGACTCTCAATGCCACGCTCGTCCACCGCATGGCCGATCAGTGGCCCCTCGGCCGGGCGTTCTTCTACGTTACGATGGTCTCGGAAGGCGCCCTGCTCATGGTCGCCGCGCAGGCGGGCTTCCTGGCCGGGCCCCGCACAATGGCCAGTATGGCGGCCGACAACTGGCTGCCGCGCCGCTTCAAAAACCTGAGCGACCGCCTCGTGATCAAGGACGGCGTCTTCGTCATCGGTGTCGCCGCCCTCCTCATCGTCCTCTACACGCGCGCGTCCGTCCGCATCCTCGTGGTCATGTACTCGATCAATGTGTTCCTGACATTCACGCTAGCCCAGTACGGCATGGTGAAGCATTGGCTCAAGTCGCGGGCCGATGGATGGGTCTGGGGCTTCATCGTGAACGCGACGGGCATGGTGCTGACCACCGGCATCCTGGTGGTCACGACGTTCATCAAGCTCACCGAAGGCGGCTGGGTCACTATTGTCATCACGGGAAGCTTCATCGCGTTCTGCTTCTGGGTTCACAAGCACTACATGCTCACCGGACGGGCGCTCAAGCATCTCGATGAAATCCTCACCACGCTTCCGCTTCCCGAAAAGAGCAAGGTGCCGGACAAATCGATTCATCAGCCCGCCGCCGTGCTCCTCGTGAACGGCTACAACGGCATCGGAATCCACTCTTTCCTGGCGATCCATAAGTCGTTCCCGGGCCATTACAAGAATTTCGTGTTCGTCTCGGTCGGTGTGCTCGACAGCGACCGCTTCAAGAGTGTCGAAGAAATCGAGTCGTTCAAAAAATCGCTGACAGCAGACCTCGACAAATACATCGAGCTCGCCAACCGGCTCGGCTTTTACGCCGAAGCGCACATGCTGATGGAGACCGACGTCACCGAAGGCCTCGAGACCATCTGCGAAGACGTTGCGCGCGGCTGGCCGAAGGTCACCTTTTTCACTGGTCAGCTCGTATTCGAACGCGAGACGATGTGGAACCGCCTCCTTCACAACCAGACGGCGTTCTCTCTCCAGAGAAAGCTGCTCTTTCGCGGGCTGGAAGTCGTCATCCTTCCTCTCCGCGTCCGCCTCTCCCAACTCCCCGCATAAAACCGGGACGCTCTCCGGTTGATATACTGCCGCCGATGAAAAAATCAAAACTGTCGCTCCGTCCGATCCGATTTGAAAAAGCCTTCGCCCGTCACGCCGAGGGATGCTGTCTCGTCACGATGGGGAGCACGCAGGTGCTTTGCGTCGCTTCCGTGGATGAAACCGTTCCTCCGCACGCCGAGAAGAAGGGCACAGGCTGGGTCACCGCCGAATACGC
>JBBRXR010000017.1:0-9880 GCA_038238485.1 Elusimicrobiota bacterium
ACCGCCGTTGCGGGCGTCGATTCCACCTCCATTGAAATTCCAGAGAGTGTTTTTCTCGATCTCTTCGGCCGTTTTCCCTCGGTGGTCACGGGTGTCTGTGGCCTGTGCAGCCAGCGGCTCAACGCCATGCAGGACCTGTCCTGCTCATCCCAGGAAACGGCTGAGAAGCGCATCGTCCGAACTATAATGCAGTTGGTGAAAACCCACGGCCCTATTCTTCCCTACACCAAACGAGAGATCGGCGAGCTTTCCGGAACGACGGTGGAAACGACCATTCGAACCCTCAGCGTGTTTCAAAAGAAGAAATGGGTTTCCTCGAGCCGGGGCGAAATCCAGATCAAGGATCAGGCCAAGCTTTCATCTCTCCTCTGCTGATCCGTTTTCCTTCCTAAGTTAAATCGTCTATGACGGCGGTCATACCGCCCCTGGCCTCCTTCCTGTAAAACCACAGCACAGGAGGCCTTTATGAAACCAAAAATGATGGGCAGCACGACGGCGGCAGATATCATGACCAGTCCGGTCCTGACCGTGATGACGAGCGATGCGCTCGAGACCGTGGCACGGCTTTTCACCCAGAAGGCCATCGGCGCCGCCGCGGTCATTTCAGAATCCGGGAAACCGGTCGGGGTCATCACGAAAACCGACCTCGTCCGCTACGGAACGGACGTCTGGGGGAAACAGCGGCTTCCTTTCATTACCGAAGGCGACACGGCGGAACGGTGGATGACGCCGGCTGTGCTGTCCGTCGCTCCGAGCGCCACGGCATGCGCGATGGCGCAGAGAATGGTGCGGTATCACATGCATCACATGTTCGTGAAAGGCCCGGGCCCCGATGAGGTGGTAGGAATCGTCAGCAGTCTCGATCTTCTTCGAGCGTACATCGCTGACTGCGGTGACGAGGTTCCAGGAGACATTCTGTGACGCCGGGAACGACGGCGTTTGATCGAACCGTGGGCGATGTGGCGGGGGCGATCTACGGCGCCATCGCGGAGAAATTCCCGATTCCTCCGATGATGTTGGTGCCTCCCATCACCTTCAAAGTGAGAAGAGTTCTCGATGAATTCTCGGACGTAACACGCCTGTCGCTCGAACAGAAAAAAACGCTGGCCGAAGACCTCCGGGTCGCGATCGTGCCGATGCTGTTCAGCTACGAGATCGAGCCGGACCATGTCGACCAACTGGCCCCGATCATTGAAGCAGCCGCGATCTCGGAATTGAGCAAAGACAGATATTTGACGGGAGGAATTTCATGAAGCATCGTCTTCTGTTGTTTTTGATGATTATTTTCGCGGCGCCCCTCTATGCCGGAACGGATTTTCAGCTTTTCCTTCAGCCCCAGAGCCGCGTTTGGCTGACGGGCGATTCCACTCTTCATCCCTACGCCAGCACGGCGACGGTGACGAACCTGAGTGCGTCCTTCGTTGACGCCGGCGCGCCGGCGGATTCAATCGTCGACCGTCTTGAACGCGCCGGCGTGAATTCATTCACCGTCGTGATCCCCGTCGATGGCCTCAAGTCGGGCGAAAAGGGCCTCGACAAGAACCTTGGTAAGGCGATGAAATCAAAGGATTATCCGTTCATCGAATTCAACGGAGAAGATCATTTCCTTCTGGGGAGGAAGGCGGGGAACGCGTTCGTCTCAAAGGGAAAGCTCACGATCGCCGGTGTAACGAAGGACGTGGAGATTGCTTTTCAGGCAGCGTCCGTGAACAGGGGAATACATTTGACTGGGACGCAGCCTTTGTTGATGACCGATTACGGCATCAAGCCGCCGACGATCCTCGGGATGATTAAAACGCGAAATGAAATTCTCATTCATTTCGACCTGACGCTGGCCCCCGAGGCGCTTGAGAGGAAGAACTAGAGGCGGGAGGATTCGACGGCGAGGATGTCTTTTCGAAGGACCGATCGCCGGGTCTCGCCGGACAACCACACCCGACCTGCCACGTATTCCTCGAACTGGCCGCTGAAGCGCGCCCCGCCCTTCGTGAAAACGGTCACCTTCATTCCCCGCGTCAGGTGCGTCAATGCGCTGTCCACCCTGTCTCCCGAATAGACGCCTGGGCCGGATGGCGCCGGAATGACGGCCACGGCGGAAAGGGTGGACGCCATCACCTGCAGTTCCGCCACCCGGTCCGCGAAATCCATGATGTTGGCGTTCGACGCCGCGAGCGCGCGCACTTTGACCAGGGTGGAGGACCGGTCGTCGCTGTTCACGCCGAGAAGCTCCGTGAGCGTGCGGAGGTACGGGCCCTCCACGGAACTCAACTCAAAGGAAATCCCTTCGTATCCCATGACCGCGAATTCCCGCGTTCGCTGCGCACCAGCGTACGTCCCATCCGCTCGAACGTTCACCGACGAGAACGTCAATAATGAGACCAAAATTAATAGTTGATGGATTTTCTGTTTGTTCGACATGGAAGCAGTACCCTCAGGCCTGATCCTATCACACACCTCTGTATGACCGGGATCATAGTGACGCCCGCTCGTTCCTCCTATAAAGAAGGCAGACGGAAATCGACAGGGAAGAAAGGAGTGGTCGTATGAAGAATTACAAAAAGCTCATCGCAGCGGCGGTGCTGGTGGCGGGAATGGCTCCTGCCGGTTTTGGAATGGGACATGAGGTGGTCAACACGGACGATTTCAACCTCAACATCGGAGGGCGGATTCAGGAAGTTGCCTACGGTGAGCTTCTCCATGATCCGGTGCCGGGAAAAGATAACGCCCGCGTTTATCTCTTTCTCAAACAGGCGCGTCTCAATCTCAACGGCCGCGTGAACGGCATCAAGTACAACACCGAGTGGGTGGGCGCCGCCGAAGATGTGAACGGCTCAAACAATGGCCTCACGCTTCTCGACTTCTCCTTCGATGTCCCCGTCTGGAAGATGGAGTCGACCTGGTTCAAGGTGGGCCAGTTTAAGGTTCCCTATGGACGCGAATCCATTAATGACGAGGCTCAGTTTCAACTCGTCGAGCACTCCATTGACTACTTCGGCTTTAACCTGGGCCGCGACGTGGGCGCGGCGGTCCATACCTACTCGGGGAAGTTCGCCGGCACGTTCGGCGTCTTCACGGGAGGATCGCGCGACGTCCCGCTTCGTTTCCTTCCCGAGCACCTGGGCATTCCGATGCTGGTGGCGCGCATGGGTTTTAACGACGGCCTCGACAAGGACATCTTCACCGTCGCGCAGAACGACCTTCATCCCGAGCGAATGGTGTCGGCCGCCTATGTGAACGCGATGTACCTGCGGGACACGCGGATCGGCCATTCCACCGTGCTTCAGGTGCGCACCGCGGAGAAGTCGGTTCTCATGAACACGAACTGGAACCCGTTTCTCGCGAGAGCGCCGCTCGACCGCGGTGAATTCTGGCAGGGCGGCTGGGACGCGGCGGCTCGCGGACCGATGGGCGAGAACAAGGCGTGGTCGGCTGAAGCCGAGTACAACTACGCGTCGTACGAGAACAAATACGGAAAGCTTCGGATCAACGGCGCCCGCGTTCAGGGTGGATTGCTCTTCGGAAAGTTCGAAGTGGCGCTGCGTTACGCCGTGCTCGTGCCGGACAACAACTTCAACAAGGCGGGCGTTCAGATCAGCGGACGCCGGCCCATTCAGGAAATCGCGCCGGCGTTCAGCTATTACATGCGGGGACACGACCACAAGATCGTGCTGGACTTCCCCGTACTGATCGACACGCCGGTGTTCATCGAGAACGCTTCGGGTAGCTATGTGTCGGTGGAACAGCCGGACCAGGCGAGCGTGATCGTCCCGGCGACGGGACGCGTCGAACGGCAGACCGTGCCGGAGGCGCGCCTGATGTATCAGCTCGCGTTCTAAGTACTCCCATGAAGCCCTTACGGGCCATCATGATCGCGTTCCTCGCCGCCAGTTCGCTTCAGGCGGCGGGGAACGACGTTTCTGTGGCGATCCGTCGAGGTGACGGCGGCGCCTACATCGTTCTCGGTGAGTTTCGTGTCGAGGCAACGCAGGACGAGGTTTGGGCGACGCTGACCGATTACGACGCCATGCGGAACTACGTTTCAAGCATCGACGAGAGTCACCTTAAGCCCGGCCCGATCGTGGAGCAGACAATGTCGGGGACCATTGGGCCGTTTCGCCGGCAGATCCATCTGGTGCTGGCGCTCGACGAATCGCCAAACTCCGAGCTTGATTTCGAGGACGTCTCCCGTCGTTCCTTCAAACGATACCGCGGAAGTTGGAAGATCATTCCGGAGAACGGGTCGATGCGAGTCATCTACGAACTGGAAGCGGTACCGGGGTTCTATAGTCCGTCGGTTCTCATCAACTCGGCATTCAAAAAAGGCGTGGGAACCCTGCTGTCGGAAGTGAAGCTGGAAATAATGCGGCGGGCCTCGAAGGAGTAGATCGACGTGCCACGGTTGACGTAAACTGTCGTTGGTAACGTCATCCTTTCGGGAGAAACGCATGGACTGGAAACTTTTCGCCTTTGGTTCCGCGCTGTTCGCCGGTCTCACCGCCGTCCTGTCCAAAGTCGGCGTTAAGGACGTTCCATCCAACCTGGCCACGCTGATCCGGATTCTCGTTTTGTTACCGATCGTCGCGGTGATCGTCGTCATGCGCGGAGAATGGCGCCCGATCGCGTCTCTTTCACGCTCGACGCTGGTGTTTTTGGCGCTCTCTGGCCTGGCGACGGGATTCTCCTGGCTGTGTTACTACCGCGCGCTTCAGCTCGGCCCGGCGTCCGTCGTGGCGCCCATCGATAAGCTGAGCCTGGTGGTGGCCGTCGTTCTGGCGGTCGCATTCCTGGGGGAACATCTTCGCGCAGTCGAATGGGTGGGGCTTGTCCTGATCGTCGCGGGAACGCTGACGATGGCGCTGGCTTAACCGAGGACGATGCGAATCCGGTGAACGGCGCCGTCGTCGATCATCGGGATCCCGCCCGCCGTCCGGTGAGGACGACCGTCCACTTCCACTGATCGCACGCCCCGGCTGACGCTGCCCGGGTTTTCCACCTTCAATTCATAACGCGCCGAATGGTAGCGGAATGAGATCTCAAAACCCGGCCACGATTTCGGGATGCAGGGATCCACGTGAAGTTCGGTGTTCCGTAAACGAAATCCGAGGATGGATTCGAGGGCGGCCCTGTACATCCAACCCGCCGATCCGGTGTACCACGTCCACCCGCCTCGCCCGACGTGCTGGTCATTCGCGTAAACATCTCCCGCCATGACGTAGGGTTCGACTTTGTATCGATTGATCTCAGCCCGCGTGCTGCCGTGATTGATCGGGTTCATCATCGAGAAAAGGGCGGCGGCGGTATCTCCGTCGCCCAGAGCGGCAAACGCCTGGACGGTCCATGCGGCCGCATGGCTGTACTGCCCGCCATTTTCTCTCACGCCCGGCAGATAACCTTGAATGTACCCGGGGCTCGGCTTGGTCGTTTCGAACGGCGGCGAGAAAAGGAGCAGGATCTTCTCGTTGGCGCGAACCAGTTGCGAGCGCAGCGCTTCCATGGCGCGGACAGCGCGCGCGGGGTCTGCGGCGCCGGAAAGAACGGCCCACGACTGCGCGATCGAATCGATTCTGCATTCGGCATTGCCGGACGAACCGAGCGGTGTTCCGTCATCGAAGTACGCGCGCCGATACCACTCGCCGTCCCACCCGTCGTGCTCGACGGCGGTCTTGAGGTCGCCGACATGCAGCCGCCATTTTTCGGCGCGCACGCCCTCCCCGCGTTTCTCCGCGACCTTCGAAAATTCCCAGAGAGTCGCGTGCAGGAACCACGCCAGCCAGATGCTTTCACCCTTGCCCTGGTGACCCACGCGGTTCATGCCGTCATTCCAGTCGCCGGTGCCCATGAGCGGCAGGCCGTGCGTGCCCACCGGAAGGCTTCGGTCCAGCGCGCGGGCGCAATGCTCGAACAGGGTCGCGGTGTCGGCCGACGCTCGCGGCTCGAAGTAGGCATCTTCGCGGTCCGCGGCGATGGTCATTCCCTCGAGAAAAGGAACCTGTTCGTCCAGGATGGCGGCGTCGCCGGTGACGTCAATGTAGTGATTCACGACGTAGGGCAGCCAGACGAGGTCGTCGGAAATTCGAGTTCGTACGCCGCGGCCCGACGGCGGATGCCACCAGTGCTGAACGTCGCCTTCCGGGAACTGCCGGGCCGCGGCGCGCAGGATCTGGTCGCGCGCGAGGTCCCGCCGGGAAACAATGAGCGCGAGGACGTCCTGCAGCTGATCGCGAAATCCGAAGGCCCCGCCGGCCTGGTAGAAGCCACACCGCGCCCAGAGGCGGCAGGAGAGCGTCTGATAGAGCAGCCAACGATTCACCAGGATGTCCATGGCGCGGTCGGGCGTCCGGATGGTCACGGCGGAGAGAACATCGTCCCATTGCTTCGTGACGGCGGCAAAAATGGCATTGAGGTCGGCGCCCCGCGTCCGTTTGATGAGCGCGAGCGCCGCATCGCGCCCGACAGCCTGGCCGAGGAGGACCACGACTTCAACACTTTGTCCCGGCCGGAGATCGAACGCCCGGCGCAAGGCGGCGCAGGGATCGAGGCCCGGTCCGACATTACCCGACAGCGGAAGTCTCCCTTCCATCGCAGCGGGATGATCGAGTGTTCCATTTCTTCCGAGGAACTCGGTTCGATCGCCCGTCCACTCCTGCGTTCCTTCCATGTGGACGAACGCGACGCGCGGAGAAAACTCGCTGTTCCATGGGTTGGTCGCCAGAATCGAAAGGGGAGTGTCGATCATCTCGGAAATCACGTACGGCGCCGCGACACCGCGAGCGGTGCCAAGCACCCACTCCACGTAAGCGGTCACGGAAATCCGGCGGGCTTCATTGGATTCGTTCTTGATGGTCAGTCGCGAAATCTTGACGGGCTCTTTCGGGTCGACGAATTGAACGAGAGACAACGCGATGTCGTGGGACGTGTGTTCGAAGCGGCTGTAGCCCTGTCCATGCCGCGCGACGTACGGCCAGGCTTCTTCACGGATCGGAAGAACCGTCGGCGTCCAGACTTCACCGGAGTCTTCGTCGCGAACATAGAACACTTCGCCCGACGGATCGCTCACCGGATCGTTCGACCAGGGCGTCAGTTGATTCTCGCGGCTGTTGAGCGCCCACGTGTAACCGGAGCCGGATTCGGACACCTGGAAACCGAAACCCGGGTTGGCGATGACGTTGACCCAGGGCGCCGGCGTCCACTGACCTTTGCCCAAGACCGTCACATATTCACGGCCATCGGCCGAAAATCCGCCGAGCCCGTTAAAGAAAAGAAGGTCGGACGTGTCGGGCGCGTCGACGGTCGCCGCCTCCGGCCTCAGGCGGCGCTCGACGGGTTCGGAAATGATTTCAGCGCTTTCAAGGCGCTCCATCTGCTCGGAGAGCGTGCCCTGCTGGCTATTGATCGTGATGCGCGCGGCGGCTCGTAAAAGAATCCGGTCCTCCACGGAAAGAATGTTTCCGCGCAGAACGAAAATCCCGCCCTGCGGACCTTCCGACGGAGCGCGGACGGAGGCCTGCGCGGAGCGGACCTGCCCTTCGAGATGGACCTGGAGCTCCTGCACGTACGAATGTGCTTTTTCGTTGACAATGACCAGGTCGACCGGCAGGTTCTTCATGCGCCAGTACTCATACGCGCGCAGCGATTCACGGATGATGCCGGAGTCATCCATCTCGTCGATGCGAACGAGCACGATGGGAAGGTCGCCGGAAATTCCGTGGGCCCAGAGGCCGGAGGGACCGCGCGTGTTGCGGCGAAGCAAGGCGGCGGCCGGACGCGACGTGGCGTCGGCGTAAAGAATGCGGCTCGCCAGGTTTTGATAGAGATGGGCGTCGGCGGGCGTGAGCGCCAGATGGTTCTGCTGCACGTGCGCGTGGGTCCACGCCTGCGTGACCGTCCGGTCGAACATCGCGGGGTCGTGATACTTGTCGGCCAGGTCGAGGGCGTCCTTTCGCGACGACGCCACGAGCGTCGTGAACGTCACGTGCGCGGATTCGCCGGGGTTCAGCCGGAGGCGGTAGCGAAGGCTGACGATGGGATCGAGCACGGCGCCGGCGGTGTTGGTGAGCGGCTTGCCATCGATCACGCTCATCGGCGTCCGCACGCCGCGGCCGCGGCCAAGAAAACGCGCCCGGTCCGATTCGTATTGCATCGCGCCCACGGTTTCACCGTCGGTCACGGCGACGTGCGCGGCCCAGAGCGGCGCCTCTTCGGGCGATCTCGGACGGCGGGAACAAAGCAGGCCATTCGTCCCCGGAACAAACTCGGTCGAAACGAAGAGGTTGGAGAAGGCGGGGTGCGCCTGGTCCGCGGCGGCGGTGGCCAGCACCACTTCGGCGTACGATGTCACGTCGATCTCGCGCACGACGCTGCCGTTGTTGCGAAGCGTGACGCGACGCATTTCCGCGTCGTCTTCAGGCGAGACGACGATCTCGAGCCGCGTTTCCATGGCCCCGTCCCGCCGCACGATCTCCACCCGGCCTTCCGAGAAGTCGACGTCGTAGCTGTCCGGTTCGGCGCCGGAGGGTTGATAGGCCGCCGACCACACGGTGCCGTCGCGGACGTCGCGAAGGAAAATGTACGTGCCGGAGGCATCGCGGGTGGCGTCCTCGCGCCAGCGCGTCACGGCCTTGTCGCGCCATCGCGAATAGCCGGAGCCCGCGGAGGTGACCATCACGCTGTAGCGGCCGTTGGACAGCAGCTGGGTGCGCGGCGGCGTGCCGTGGGGAGAATGATAGCGGCGCAGCACCGTGACCACGGGCTCACGGACGCGGTGGTCGGCCTGGTCCACGCGCGCTCTCGCGAGGCCCACGACGCGCGGGATGCGCTCCTGAAGCAGAAGCTCCGTGGCCTGAACCTTCGGGTCCTCGTGAAAGCGGCGCCGAAGCTCGTCGTCCTGAAGCACGTTGGCGAACGACGTCAGCACCATTCCCTGGTGATGCGCCATATAGGCGCGCACGACGGCGACCTTCTGGTCTTCGGGGAGACGTTCGGTGGTGAAGTCGAGCGACTCGTAAAACCCGAAAGCGCCTTCGGCGCCCAGTTTCGCGAGCGCGCGGAAATTTTCAGCCGCGGCCACCGGGTCCATCATCGCGGCGAGCGCGGTGGCGTACGGCGCCACGAGAAGGGCATCGGCCAGACCACGTTTGAGGCCGAGACCCGGCACCCCAAAGTTGGAGTACTGGTAGGTGAACTCGAGGTCCTGAACGTTGTAGGCCGACTCCGAAACACCCCACGGCACGTGGCGCTCGGCGCCGTAGGAGATCTGGCGGCGGACGATCTGGCGGCAGGTGGTTTCCAGGAGGCTGCTCGGCGGGGCGCGCATGACGAGCGAGGGCATCAGGTATTCGAACATGGACCCGGACCACGAGATGAGCGCGAGGCCGCGATCCACCGACGTCAGGGCTCGCCCCAGACGAAACCAGTGCAGCGCCGGGACGTCGCCTTTGGCGATGGCGACGAAACTCGCGAGACGCGCCTCGGACGCCAGCAGGTCGTAGAAGCTTGGGTCAATCTTCCGGTCGAGGACCTGATAACCAATGGAGAAAATTTCTTTTTCCGGATCGAAGAGAAATTTGAAGTTCATCTCGTTGACGATCCGCTCACATCGAAGCGCGAGCTCCGCCACGCGGCTGAGCAGCGGGGAGGGCGTCACGTCCAGGCGGTAAGCGGCGTCGGCCTGTCCCGCCGGAAGAAGCGTGTCGATATCTCGGCGGTGACTCATGGCCTGCTCTTTGAGGAGCCGCGCCCACTCCGCGACTTCGTTCGCGCCGGTGGGCTCGTTCACGCTCGTGAGAGCGCGGGCAATGTCGATCAGCGTGACGCAGCGGCGCTGGATGGAATCAAGGCTGGTTTCCCACTCCTGGCGGGACACCGGCGACACGTGAACGCT
>JBBRXR010000018.1:0-9861 GCA_038238485.1 Elusimicrobiota bacterium
CTCCCACATCGAGATGTTGGCGACGTTCATGAGAACCACACCGAGACCCATGCTGAGAAGGAGAGCGGTAACGATTCCGCCGTAAACGGCCGGAAGGAGGCCGGGGCGGCCCGTCTTTCGAAGGTAGGAAAGGATGACGGCCACGAGCATGAAGGACTCAAGCCCTTCTCGGGCCATGATGATGAATGCCTGAAACATGGCTAAATTCTTGCATTATTGAAACAGAATTTCAATTGCGAACGCGTTTCCCCATGAAAAAACGAAATGTTTCGTTTATCGGCGCAATCTATTGAAATTCACGTCCAAGAGTGGCTCAGGCTTTTTCGACCGGAAATCCCGCTTCGGTCCATCCGCGGAATCCGCCGTCCATTGAAAGGACGTGGGAGTAACCCATTTTCTGCAGGTTGTCGGCCGCGAGAGCGGAGCGATAACCGCCTCCGCAATAAAGGACGATCTCGCGCCCGAACTCAGGCACCGCCGCTTCGATATCGCGCTCGATGATGCCTTTGCCGAGGTGAGTGGCCCCGGGCAGATGACCCTTCGCCCATTCGCTTTCTTCACGCACGTCGACGAGCAGAAATTTCTCGCCCTTCTCCTGGCGCGCGCGAACCGCTTTTACGTCGGTCTCCCTGATTCTCCCGCGGATCTCTTCGACGAGAGCCAGGAATTTCGGGGCGTGCTTCATGGCTTTTTGTCTTTGTTCGCCTCGGCCCGCGGCACGAACTTCAGCGCAACGGAGTTGAGGCAGTAGCGCAGACCCGTGGGGCGAGGTCCATCCTCGAAAACGTGGCCGAGGTGGCCGTCGCAGCGCGCGCAGTTGATCTCCGTGCGGGCCATGCCGAAACTGTTGTCCGTCTTCTCAGTGACATGACCTTCGATGGAACGCATGAAGCTCGGCCAGCCGGTGTGAGACTCAAATTTGTCCTTCGAATCAAAAATTTCGAGGCCGCAGGCGGCGCAGCGATAAACGCCGTCGTCATGGTTCTGCCAGTAAGCGCCGGAGCACGCGATCTCGGTGCCTTGGGTGCGCATGATGCGGTACTCCTCGGGCGTGAGGATCTTCTTCCACTCGGCTTCGGTCTTGTGAATCTTTTCCACTTTCGTTCCCTCCTGGGCCCCAATGAGGGCGGGCGCAAACAGCAGCATCGCGGCGAAGGCCGCGTTTGAAATCTTCATGATCATTCCTCCGGTTTCTTCTCAACACCCGTGAGCGACGGGTCAGCCGCTCCGGCCTGCATCGCTTTGATGATGATCTTCTCGTCGGCGTTGGTATCGATACGAACGATGAATTCCCCCGCCTTCGGGTTTCCATCGAGCGCGGCCTTCACCACGCCGTCGCCGCCCGGTCCCAGGACCCGCGCCAGCGCGGCCCGATTGCCCTTGAGCGAATCGCGAGAGAGCATCAGCACCGCAGTGGCATCCTTGCGTGTCTTGTTGGGATTGACAAACACTTTGGCGTCGCCATCGGGCGAGGACAGTTTGAGTTTCTCCCCGTCTCCGAGCCGAACTTCGCCGCTCACGCCTTTCTCGAGCACGATGAGCGCCTGCTCTCCCACGTTCACGACGAAGAAATCTCCCGCCCGAAGGCCCATCGCCACTGCGGCGTCGGCGCCACTTCCTTCACGCGGACCGCCGATTCCTGCGCCGCGTCATTAACTTCAAACGTCACAAGGATCTGACGGTTCCCCTTCAGCGCGTCGGTGGCCCAGGTTTCTCCGTTCTCGACAGCGGCACGCAGCATGGCGTCGACCTGCGCGCGGATGGAATCGGTGAAATCCACGTTTTTTCCGAGAACGGCGAAATCATTCATGCCCTCGCGCGCGCGCCGCTGCGGTGCGACGACGACGTCGGGCTTGCCGGGCATGACCGGGTCGATCTTGATCCCGCCTTTCGGATCGCCCGGACGGATGGAATACGTCGCATCGGGAAGACCAAGGGCTTTCAAGGCGATCGCGGCGACGGACGGCGCGAGCCCGCCCGGGCGGGGCGGGGCCGGACGATCTGTGGGTTTGGCCGTTTGCGTGGGCGCGGTTCCGGCGGGCGTTCCGGGTTCGGGCTGGGCCGCTTCCGTGCCCGGCCGGGGCGCCTGTCCGGGAATCGCCTGTCCTTCGTTCCAGATCAGCACGGCTTCCCTGCCGGGGGTCTGCGGGTCCTTCACGGAGATTGACACGATCTGGAACTGGTTCTGCGCGACGGGGCGGGCTTCGACCACGACCGGCGAGAAATCCGTCACCATCGGCGAAGCGTTGAAGCGCCCGAGGATCTCGCGGACCTGCTGCTTCGTGGCGGGCGCGAGATCGCCGAAGCGGCCTTCGGCGCGGACCATCGTCGGCTTGTTCTCCGCGTCCGGCTTCACGGCGTCCAACTGGACGCTGCGGTCGTCTTCGGTGACCACCGTGAGCGTCGTCGCCTCCGACTTGTCCGGCGGACGCTGGAGGCGGACGGTCGATGGATCGAGCCCGATCGATGTGGCCAGTGCCTTCGCGGCGGCCACGGCCGGGAATGGCTCGCTCGTGGTCGTCGCGGCGGACCCAGGCGCGGCCGGGCTCTGGATCGAGGGCGCCACGACGGGCGCGACCGGATTGGAATTGTTGGGCGTCACCGGTGCGGCGACGGGGGCGCCGGGCGGGACAGGCACGGGCGATGCCGGTTTCGCGTCGGCGACAGCCACGGTCGCGGACGGCGCCGCTTTCACGTCGGTGACGCGGATCGTGCGATCAGCGCGAACCTCGACGGTGAGTTGAACGGGCGTGGCGTCGGCCGGCATCGCTGTCGCGCCCTTGTCGGCGCGCACCTGCGCCTTCAGCGCTTCCGGCAGGCGCGACGCCGGCGCGACGATGGAAACAATCTGAGAGGTCCCTTGGTTGCCGCGGCTGGTGACGACCATCGGCGGACCGTCCGCGAGCGGAATGATCGCGACGGGCTCGCCGTCGACGGCGAGAATCGGCGACGTCGGGGCGGGGGTCCCAAGCAACGCCTTCGCGGCGGCGCCGAGGCCCGGAAACGGAACGGGCTTGACGACGGCGGCTTCCGGCGAGGCGGGCACGGCGGCGTTGTCGGCGCGCGGCGCGGGGGCCGCGTTCTTCGGCGCGTTCGTCTGACGCGCCACGGCGGCGTCGCGCGTGGCCTTCGCGGGCGCGGCGTCCCGGAGGGGACGGACCGCGAGACCCGCGGGCTGCTGGCGCGGAACGTCGACGCCGGGGCGGCGCGTGGTCGGCGTGAGATCGGTGCCGGGAATGGCGCCGGTCACGCTGCCGGCCGTGGGAACGACGCGCGCGTTCGCGACGGCGACGGCGTCCTTCCCGACGTTGACCTGCGCTTCCACGCGGGCGTCGGGCGCGGGCGTCCCGCCCAGCTTGGCTTCAATCTGCTGGCGAACGGACGTGGAGAAATCGGAGAAGCGGCCCTGCGCGACGTAAAGGTTGGAGGACGGCTGGGCCGCGTCCTTGACGACCGCGCGCAACGACGAGCCCGTCGGTGGGGCGCCTTCGCGGAAGACCTGCGCTTTCACGGCATTCAGCTTGTCGCGGTATTCCTTAATTTCGGCGCCCTTGAGTTCATTGGTGACCGGGCGGGAATACTTCTCGGGGTCGTCGAGGGCACGCTGACGGTCGCCGTTCTGCTGATAGGGGTCCACGGCGTGCGCGAGAGACGCTGAAAAGACCAGCGGAATAAGAAGGAAGCGAAAGGAAGATGCCGAGGGGTTTCGCATGGCCGGATGCTATTAATTATGAGGGATATGAATGCCCCCGGCCAGGGGCGACCGTCGAGGATTTAGGCGCCGGATCGGACCGGGCGCAGGGACCCGTATTTGAAAACCGGCGCGCGCCGAACGGGCGGCGCGAGCTGATCGACGAGCCGGGCGGATTTCTGGGCCTCGAGCCCGGCGATCGTGTCGACTTCGAGCGATTTCGTCTCGCCGAGATCGGCGGCGCTCAGCGGGCCGCGGTCCCGATTGTTGACCAAGTGCAGAATCGTGGGCGCGACCAGGGAGATCCAGAAAGCGGAGGACGACGGCAGGCCCGCGCCCGCGGTGAGCGCAAAGAACGCGGCGGCGTAAAGCAGCACCGACGCCGTGGACAACGCGGCGACCGCGTTGATGTGGGTGGAAGGCGGTCGAAGACCGAGCCAGACGGGCAGTGCGTGCAGCGCCGGGAACACGACGAGTTTCACGGTGAGGCCCGCCAGAATCATCAGCGCGTTGCCGGCGACAAGCCCGAGGCCGAGCACGGCCAGGAACGCGACGGTCTCAATGGGCGGGCCCACCCAGCGGTCGATGGCGTCGTCGGCGCGCGCGCTGCCGGTGGACAGGCCCCACGCGCGTCGCAGGCTGGCGAGAACGGAGCGGTGCGTCGGAAATCCCTGGAGAACGTGGCCGGGGCCGTAAACGGCCTCGAGGTTTTTCTCCATCTTCTCCACATTGGCCGGACGCATGCCGCGACTGTAGATGATCACGAGGTTTTCTTCCGCGCGCGAGGTGGCGACGTTGATGATCTGGTCGCCCTTGCGTCCGTCGAGGAATCCCAGGCGCTCGCTGCGCGCGAGCGAAACGATGACCACGCGACGCTCCTGGCCCTGGACGCGATGGACGGTTTTGGCTTCGAGCTGGTCAGCGACCTGCTCGTCGAGCTCTTCGTTCTCTTCGACGGTCTCCGCGTCCGGCGGCGGCGTTTGCGTCTCAATGGAAGGCAGGTCCGCGCGACGGATCGTGCGCGCGCTGTCGGAGTGAAGGTCGTACATCGGCTCAACCTCGGCGAAAATTTTCGCGACGAGCGTGGCGCGCGCAGCGCCCCGTGTGCGCGAGAGCGACCGCAGGTCGCTGGTGAGCTGGCTGACGTTGATCCGGCCTGCGGTATTCCGAACGTGGCGCGCGTGATCGAGCACCGTGGTCGTCAGGGCTTCCAGCTCCGCGGCCGACACGTCCTCGCCACGCGCATAGTCGTTGGCGACCGCGACCCAGCGAAGCACCTCGTTGATGAGGCGGTTCTGCGCCTTGTAGGGCGTGAGAATCAAAATGTCGCCCGCTTTGCGGCGCGCGTTGTCCACGGCCGAGCGGCCGCTCAGGTGATAGGTGACCGCGCGGATCACTTCTCCGACTTCGCGGTAATTGCGTTTCGAACCCGTGTTCCCCACCGGGTCGGCGTCGTCGCCACGTTCCGAGGATCGGTTGTCCGTTTCTTCCCGCCCATCGGAGCTCACCATCACCACGGTGTCGCGGCGCACGGCCTCCCATTCGCTCGGGTCGAGATGCTGGTCGCGGTGACGCAGGCGGCCGCCATAATAAACGTTCACCACCGCGGTGGTGATGAGCCAGTGCGAGCGGCGCGCGAGGTTCAGGAATCGCGTGACGATGCCCGCGCCGTTCAGCTCCCCGAGATGCTCGGCCCAGCGCGCGGCGTAGGCGTAGCTGTTTTCGAAAAGGGACTTCTCCATCGCGAGCTTCGCCTCGCGTGTGAGCACCTGCCGCAAGTCGCCCGCGCTCGGCCTGAGGCCCGCGGCGACTTCCTGCTGGATCAACTCCTCGGTCTTGTTGTCCAGTGGGTGCGGCGGGAGCTGGTCCTGATCGCCGAAAAGGAACGCCTTGTCGGGGTTGATGGAGAACGGGACGACGAGCGTCTCGGCCACATTGGCCTGGCCGGCTTCTTCCTGTCCCCACACCGTGCGCGTCACGCGCCGGCTTCCGTTGTCCGATTCCAGGCGGGCGATCTTGCGAATGTCGGGCGGCGGCTCGCCCGGCTGACGGCGCATGAAAGCGTAACGGATACGGATGTTGTTCATCGATTCGCCGCTGAGGTACATCCGGAGCAGGTCAAAGCATTTGCGGTCGCCGCGCAGGCCGTTGTTGGTCACCAGGTACACGAAGCCCTGTCCGGTCTTGTGGTGGGCCTCG
The DNA here is from genome assembly GCA_038238485.1 of Elusimicrobiota bacterium. GTDB lineage: Bacteria > Elusimicrobiota > Elusimicrobia > F11 > F11 > JBBRXR01. The sequence goes on from JBBRXR010000018.1 coordinate 5,891, forward strand.
AGGAGGTCCATCAGTCGCTCGATGCGTTCGAGTTCGTTCATCTGCAGTTTACGCGTGACGCGCGGCTGCGCGCTTTCCGACGCGGAGCGGATGATGGGCACGTTCGCTCCCTGCAGGCGGACCGCCATGTTGTCGACGCCCGCATGCGCCTGCGCCGTCATCACGACGATGCGGCCCTTCGTCTGCGCATCGGGCGCGCGCACGAGGTGGCGTGTGATCTCGACGGCGGTCGTGGTCTTGCCGGTACCGGGCGGGCCTTGAATCGCGACGACTTCAGAATCGGGTTGGATGGCCGCGAGCACGGCCCCGGTCTGGGCGCTGTCTCCTTCGAACTTGGAGCTGAGCTGCGGCGCATCGGCGCGTTCGACGACCGGCTGAGGCGACAAATCCAGACCGAGAAGCCGGCCGATGACCGGAAGGTTCGCTGGGGCCGGCTTGTTCGCCTGGATCGCGGCGATGTGTTTGTCGACGTAAGCGATGGCCGCTTCGAGCGCGCGAAGCTGGGCGAGCGTGGAAATGTCTTCCATGTAGGTCAGCGTTCCCGCGACCTTCTCCTGCGCCAGGCGCGCCAAAACCGGGCCGCTCGTGGCGTCGGGAAGGAACACGAGGTCTGGCTCCGCCAACGAGAGACGGCGCACGAAAGATACCGGGATCCGTTTGGAGGTCGCGCCCTCGCCGAAGGTGAACTGGAAATTGGTGTGCTGCTGAAACGGAACGTCCGTCATGTTCATGGGAAGAAGCTCGACGTCCTTGTCGCCCGGGCGCGCGCCGCGGCCGTCCTTGGGCCGGACGAGCCACAGCTTTTTGACGATCAGGTTGCCATGCTTGTCGATCTTCCAGTCGGAACCGAAACTGAACGTCTGACCCTTCAGGTCCGCACCCGGATCGAGCGACACGTAAGCGGAACGCGCCTCCGCGTGGAGCTGGGCTTCGAGCTTGGTCTGGATGACGCGCTGCTGAAGCGTCAGCCAGTCCTTCATCTCATGGCCGCGACCGAGGCTGCGCAGGCGCTCAACGCGGCCGCGCACGATCTCGAAGCGCGAGAAGTTCTCGGCCTCGCGGTTGAAGATGCCGGTCTCGGAAAGAATGATGTGCAGAATTTCCTGCGACGAGTGGAAGTCGCCCCGATCAAAGAGCGCCTGCGCCTTTTCGATGAGCACCTCCATCGCCGTTTCGTATTCGGAATCGATGGCGAAGGTGGCGCGCGCGGCCTGGCGGATGCGGTCGATGGCTGCCTCGCTCATGCGCGGCGACACGCCGAGCGCGCGCATGGCGCGGAACGCATCGCCCGCGCGGCGGATGGTGTCTTCGACCTCGGCGCGCACCGTCGCGTGCATCGGGTCCGTCACGCCACCGTTCATGGCGTCGAGCTTGATCTGCGCTTCCTGCGGTCGCCGCTCAGCGAGGCGGCGGCGCGCGAGCGCCACGTTCTCAATGCGGCGGCGCAGCGCAATCGCGATGGCATCGGGGTTGGCCACCGCCGAGGCGGCCCGGAGCGCGCCGTCGAGGTCGCCGCCCTGGTACTGCGCCCAGATCGTGAGCAGGCTCGCGTTGCGACGCGCGAGATCGATGCTCGCCGTCGTGCGAAGGTCGCGGTGCATCGATCCGAGGCTCGCGGCGGTACCCGTGAAATCCATGCGCGCATACTGTTCCTCGGCGGCAGCGTAGGCGGCCCGGTTGCGCTCCTTCTCGGTGTTCCACGCGGTCTCGGCTTCGTTGATCTGGCGGTGCGCCTCCTGCACGTCGGCGTTGCGCAGAACCATGGGAAGCGCGTCGAGGGCCTCGCGCGCGGTGACGAACTCGCGCCGCGCCAACAGCTCGCGGGCGCGCGCGTTCGCGCGGCGGATGCGGGCCAGGGCTTCAGGGCCGAAACGCTTCTGCGCGACAAGCGCATCGAGCCCGTCCGCCGCGCCGTCGCCGAGCAGGGTCAACGCCTGCGCGCGGAACGCGATGGAGCGGGCATGGTTCAGCGCGTCCATGAGCGTGATGCGCTCGGCCCACTCTTCCAGCGTCAGGTGCGGCTCGAGGCGGGCCAACAGTCCTTCCGGCCCATTGAGAATGAGCTTCGTGGTGAATTCCTTGTTCTCCGACAGCGCGTCGATGAGATTGACGAGGTTGGGATCGCCCACGGACGCGGCGGCGTCGATGATGCGCCGGAGCGCGTCGCCATGGCCTTTCCATTCTCCCGCGCGGTAAGCGCCGAGCACAGTGTTCACCGCGTCGAGAAAGGCGCGGCGAAGCAAGCGCGATTCCATCATCTGCTCGACCAGATACGACTGGTGGAACGCCTCGGGATAAAAAGTTTTTCGGTCGGTGGCCAGACCAATGAGCTCCTGGAGCATCCGTTCGCGGCTTCCCAGGCGTTGGGCCGCGGCGACGCGCCAGAGGTTCACATCCGCCGCCGCGATGGCGGGCAGTCGGTCGGACGTTGTCTGATCGAGGAACGACTGTGGATCGCGCGCGAACCGGTCCTGAACAGCGAGGCCGAGCGCGAGCGCGTCGCCCGCGCGGCCGCCGGACCATCCTTCGAGTTCAACGAGCGACTCGCTCACGCGCGCGCCCTCCGTCGGCAAGAGTGAAAGTTCGGCCAGGCGCGCGGGCATTCCCAATGTCGCCAGGAACGGAATCTCGTTGCCCTTCAAGGCCGCGGCGAGCAGCGCCAGCGCGCGGTCGACAACGGCGAGGCAGGCGGCGGGGTCCGCCGGATCGAACTGGAACATCGCGAGCACGAGCTCCTGATAGCCGCCGTGGATCCCGTCGTAGCCGGGCATCGGCTTCGCTTCCACGATCATCCGTTCCGAATCAGTCAGGCGCTGACCGAGCATCACGGTCGAGTCCCACATGGCGTATTTCGACAGCTCGACGCGGGCCCGCGTGCGGTTCTCCACGGCGTCGGAATCATCGGACGTGTTGGCCACGGCGCGGCGCAGCATGTCGCGCGCCTTTACGAGCCGACCGGTGAAGCGGAGCAGGCGCGACTGCACGTAGTCGATCAGGGGACGAAGCGCCGGGTCCGACACACGGTCGATCAGGCGCGCGGCCTGGTCCATCGCGCCCACAAAATCCTTTTCGCTCTTCCAGTCGCTGCTGTCGCCAAGGCGCTCGGCGGAAATGGCGACCATCGGCGCGTACGAGCGCATCTTTCCGACCTCGTTGCCCTGGAGAAGCGTTCCGCCTTCGCGCACCACAACTTTGTCCGCCTGCACCGAGAACGGAATCGCCATGATGCCCGGGTCTTCTGCGAATCCCGACAGCCGTTTGTCCGGAGCGAATTGTTTGAGCGCATCGGCGGTCCACTTGCGCGCAAGGCGGAGCGCGGCGATCGATTCATCGACGAGACCGAGGCGCGCGAGCTGGGCGGCATAAAGCCAGAGCTCGCGTTGATTGTTGTTCCACGCGTCGCGCCACTCCTCGAACACAGGCAGGCCCTTGCGGGTGCCGAAGGCAGCGAGTGACTCGCGGTAAAGACGTTCGTGAAATTCGAGTTCGCCGGCGTGGCGCAGCAGCGCGAACTGCCGACCCGGCCACGGCGTCGTGGCGATCGCGTCAATCAGCTCGAACCGCTCGCGGATGTCCTTGATGCTCTTGGTCTTCTTCCAGGCCTCGAGACGGGCCGGGAACAACGCCGGCGCGATCGTGCGCGCGAGGATCGCGGCGTTCACGCGCGCTGTCGTCGAAACGACGGCCTTGTCGCTCGACGCCTCGAGAAGGTCGATCGCGGCCATCAGGACGTCGACGTTCGTGAACGACGGGTCCAGGAGGCGGTGCATCGAGAAAATGGTTCGTTCGTCGGAAATCTCCACGGTCAGTCCGATCACGAGATGCGGGACGATCTCGCCGGGCCGGGCGTTGGCCGCGGTCATCACCGCCGCAAGTTCGGTGTTGAGTGTGCCGTTCAGACGGTCGGACGCCTCGGCGTTCACCAGCGCTCGGAACGAGCCTTCGGAAACGCGGGCGATTTCGGCGCGCAG
>JBBRXR010000019.1:0-9796 GCA_038238485.1 Elusimicrobiota bacterium
AATGAAGGGCACGTGGAACTTGGCGTCGGCCGTCCAGTCGGGACCGAGAAGGGCGCTCACCTGTTCTTCCCTTTCCTTTCCGCTCAACCCCAGGTGCGTGGCCACCACCTGCACCGTCTTCCCGCCTTCCATCGTCACTTCCGCCCAGATCGCGCCGCGCTTCTCCGAGAACCACCGCCCGGGTTTCGTGGGCAGGTTGGCCGCGCGCACCAGGTGAAGCGGGTGTTTGCTCAAAAGCGCGATGCCGTAGTCCTCGGTGCCTGAGCGCACCAGCGGATAAAAAACGTAGCCCATGCCCGCGGCGCGCGCGATGGCGCCCGGCTGGTTGGTGAAGGGAATGTCGACACCGGTGGTGTCGGCGGGGTCGCGCTTGTCGATGAGGGTGGGCGGCGGCAGCGGCGCCTCGCCCACGGGCGGCACCTCGGCGGTTGGGCCTTCGCTCCCGGGCTTGTCCACGGTCTTCGGGTCCACGCGGCCCACGCGCACTTCCTGAAGCGCCACGATGTCGGGCTGGAACGCGCGAATCACCTCGGCGATGCGGTCGGGCCGGATCTTGCCGTCCATGCCTTTGCAGCTATGGATGTTATAGGTCATCACACGCATGGTGAAATCGGTGCCGGGCTTTTCCCGCGCGGGCGCAGGGGCGGCGTGAATCAGCCACGCGGCGGGCAGGAAGGAAAGAAAGAGAATCGCCGCGCGACGCTGCAAGGCCGCGCCTTACAGCTCGGAGCGGAGCGCGCCGAAGAAACCGTCGGTGACTTTGGAGAAGATGTTTCTCTTTTTCAGCGCCTCGATCGTGAGCGGCTCCGAGTTCCGCTTGTCGTCTTCGAACGACTCGATCAGTTTCGCGGCGAACGCCGCGTCACGAACATTGAGGCTGGCCTCGTCGTTGATGCGCAGCGAGCGCTGATCAAGGTTCACCGAGCCCACCATCGACCAGACGTCGTCGACGATCGCGATTTTGCAGTGATAGAGCGTGGGCGTGTACTGGTAGATCTTCACGCCGGCGTCCAGCAGGGTGCGCAGGTCCTTGCGCGACGCCTTGGCCACGGCCCTGTTGTCGATCTTCTTCGGGAAAATAATTTCCACGTCCACGCCGCGCTTCCGGGCGGCCAGGAGCTCCTTGACGATGAAGGGGTCGGGCGAGAAGTAGGCGTGCGAAATGCGGATGTTCTTGCGCGCGGCCGCGAACGAGACAAGAAGATTCATGCGCGCGTTGTCGGCGCCGCCGTGCGGACCGCTGACGAAGCACTGGGCGACGATCTTGCCCTTGGGCTCGATGTGCGGGAAGAAATCGGCGCCGTGCAGGACCTCGGAGCGCATCTCGATCCAGTTATCCAGGAAGGCGCGCTGGATCTGCCCCACCACCGGGCCTTCTACGCGGAAGTGCGTGTCGCGCCAGCGCTTGAGTTCGGGCTCGGCGTTGCCGCGCCACGGGTCGGACATGCACACGCCGCCGATGTAACCGACGCGGCCGTCGATGACGAGCAACTTGCGATGCGTGCGGTGCTGCGCCTGGTAGAAGCGCGAAAAAAGGACGGAGTTGTAGATCGACACCTGAATGCCGGCGTCTTTCAGTTTCTTGATGTCCGCGGCCTTGAGCTTCTGGGACCCGACAGCGTCGACCGTCACGTAGATCCGCACGCCGGCGTGGGCGCGCTCCACCAGCTCGGGGATGAAAAGGTCGGCCACCGCGCCGGAACTCCAGATGTACTGCTCCAGCGTGATGGTTTTCTGGGCGGTCCGGATGTCCCGGATCATGGACGAAAAAATCTTGTCGCCGTTCTTCAGCTCGACGATGTCGTTGCCCTCCACGAGCGGGGCGCTGAGGAGATTGCCGATGGTGTCGCGGAACGTGTCGGATTCGATGGGGTAATCGGCCGTGACCGGATGGCGGATGACCGAGCTCAGGGCCCGGTAGCAGCCGCTGGCCGTCAGGGTCAGCAGCAGGATCAGGATCAGCGGTCGCCGATGACGTGATTCAGTCATGGGTTAAATTAAGCCGCACAAGCCGATTAGTTCGGCCTACAATGTGAAAATGAAAACCGGCCACCCTTACGCGAAAGGCCATGTGTCCGTCGGCGACGGCCACCGGCTCTACTTTGAGCGCTGCGGCAACCCGCGCGGCGTGCCCGCGGTGTTCCTGCACGGCGGACCCGGCACGGGCTTCGTGGAAAAACACAAAGCGCTCTTCGATTTCAAACGGTTCGATGTCCTTTTCTTCGACCAGCGGGGCGCCGGGCGCAGCACGCCCTACGGATCCACGAAACACAACACGACGTGGGGCCTGGTCGACGACATCACCTTTCTCCTCGATAAGTTCGGCATCAAGAAGGCCGTCATTTACGGCGGCTCGTGGGGCTCCACGCTGGCGCTCGTCTACGCGATCAAGCACCCCGAGCGCGTGGCGGGGCTGGTGCTCCGCGGCATTTACCTGTCGAACCGGGACGGCGCAAAGTACTACCTGCAGGGCGGCGTGGCCAATTTCGCGCCGGAAGCCTGGGAGCGGTTCGTGGCGATGGTGCCGAAGAAAAACCGGAAGGACGTGGCGGGTTATTACCGGCGCATGTGCGCCTCGAAGAACAAAACCGTCCGCCGGAATTTCTGCTACGAATGGTCGCGTTATGAGATGTCGATCGTGGCCCTCAAGGTCGACCTCAAGCAGATCGACGAGATGATGAAGGAATATTCCTTCGAGTCGCTGGCGATTCTGGAATCGCACTACATCACGCGCGACTGTTTCCTCCCGCCGAATTACATCCTGAAGAACGCCGCGAAGCTGTCCCGTTTCCCCGTGGCCATCGTCCACGGCCGTTACGATCTCATCTGCCGCCCCATCGAAGCGTGGCAGCTCCACCAGAAAGTGAAAGGCTCGCGCCTCCACTTCGTCATCGGCGGGCACGCCGCGCTGGAACCGGCGGTCAAGCGCATGCTCAAGAACGAACTCAAGCGCGTGGCGCGCGAAGCCGCGCTATCTCTCTGATCCTCGTCACCGGCGCCACCGGCTATGTGGGCGGTCGACTCGTCCGGCGGCTGGAAGCCAACGGGCGGCGCGTGCGATGCCTGGCGCGCAACCCCGGCGCGCTCGCCGGACGCGTGGGCCCGGGCACCGAGGTGGTCGCGGGCGACCTCATGAACCCCGCCTCCCTGCCCGCCGCCCTGGCGGGCGTCTCCACCGCTTTCTATCTCGTGCACTCCATGACGTCGGGCGCCGCGTTCGAAGACCTGGACCGCCTGGCCGCGAAAAATTTCGCCGACGCCGCGCGCGCGGCCGGCGTGCAGCGCGTCATCTACCTGGGCGGCCTCGGCGACGACGACGCCGGCCTCTCAAGCCACCTGCGCAGCCGCCACGAGATCGGCGACATCCTGAAAACGTTCGGCGGGCCCGTGCTGGAATTCCGCGCGGCGGTGGTGCTGGGCTCCGGCTCGCTGTCGTTCGAGATGATCCGCGCGCTCGTCGAGCGGCTGCCGGTGATGGTGACGCCGCGCTGGGTGAAGGTGCGCACGCAGCCCATCGGCATCGAAGACCTTTTGTCTTACCTCGCGCTCGCCGTCGACGCGCCGCTCGACGCCTCTCGCATTGTTGAGATCGGCGGCGCCAATGTGGTGAGCTACGCCGACATGATGGACGCCTACGCGCGTCAGCGCGGCCTGCGCCGCCTGATGATTCCCGTTCCCGTGCTCACGCCGCGGCTCTCGGGCCTGTGGCTCGGGCTCGTCACGCCCATTTACGCGCGCGTGGGCCGCGCGCTGATCGCGAGCATCCAGAACGAAACGATCGTGCGCCATCCCGACGGCGCGCGGGCGTTCGCCGTGACGCCCGTCGGCATGGACGCCGCCATCCGCCGCGCCATGATTTTCGAAGACCGCGCCTTCGCCGAGACGCGCTGGTGCGACGCGGTGTCGTCCGCGCGCTCCGCGCGGCCGCCGGCCGCCGCGGCCGCGGCGCCGAACGCCCGCATCGTCGACGCCCGTTCCGTGCGCGTCGCGGCCCCGCCCGCGGCGGCGTTCCGCGCGGTGTCGTCGATCGGCGGAAAGACGGGCTGGCATTTTGGAAACATCTTCTGGCGAATTCGCGGATCGGCGGACCTGCTGATCGGCGGGCCGGGCCTGCGGCGCGGGCGGCGCCACCCGGAAGATCTGCGGGTGGGCGAGCCGCTCGATTTCTGGCGGGTGGAGACGTTCACGCCGCCCGAGCTCCTGCGCCTGCGCGCCGAAATGAAATTGCCGGGCCGCGCGTGGCTGCAGTTCGAAGTGAAACCCGACGGCGCGGGCAGCGTGATCACGCAGACGGCCGTCTTCGATCCGCGCGGCGTGAGCGGCCTGCTTTACTGGTACGGGCTTTATCCCATCCACGCGCTCATCTTCCAGGGGATGCTGCGCGGCGTCGCCCGGGCCGCCGTTTCGGCGTCCCTCTAATAATAAGGAAGCCTTGTTCCGGCCCCGCCGGGCCGATACCCTTGGCCATCGTTCCCACTCGCTCCAGGAGGCATTTATGATGACGCGCATCCGCAACAGCTGGGCCTTGTTCAAGAGCTCGTTCGAGGTCCTGATGGGAAACAAAAAACTCCTTCTTTTCCCGCTCGTGAATCTCGTGGCGCTCATCGGCATCCTGGGCTTTTTCTGCGCGTCGCTTCTCACCGTTCCCGTCGCGCAATCGCTCCATGCGGGGGCCGGCGGCAAGGAACGCTTCATGAGCCGGATCTTCACCACCGAATCGCTCGACCGCACCGCGGCCGTGCGCGCGGAAGCCAACAAATCCAATGACCGGCTGGCGCGCCGCGAAGCCAACGAGGGCCTCGAGTTCAACCGGCCCATCGTTCTCATTTTCGCCGCCGTCTATTTCTTCTCCATGTTCATCGCGACCTTCCTGAACGTCGCCTTCTACCAGCAGATCATGGAGGCGCTCAAAGGCCAGGCGGTGTCACTGCGCGCGGGCGTCGCCTTCGCGATGACGAAGCTGCCCGCCATTCTCGCGTGGACGTTTTTCGCCGGCGCCGTCGGCTACCTGATTCGCGCGCTCGAGCAGAAGCTCGGGATCTTCGGACGGATCGTGGTCCGGCTCGTCGGCGTGGCGTGGAGCGTCGCGGCCGTGTTCGCGATCCCCGTGATCATCTGCGAGGAGACCGTGAACCCGGTGCAGGTGCTGAAGAATTCCGCCGCGACGTTCAAGAAAGCCTGGGGCGAAGCGGTCGTGGCTTACGTCGGATTTGAAGGGCTGGGCCTCGCGGTGATTCTCGCCTCAGCGCTGCCCGTGATCGCCCTCGCGATCCTCGTGACGCAGCTCAACATGCCGGGAATGATCTTCATGCTGATCGCCGGCTGGCTCGGCTTCGTCGTCCTCTTCGCTTACGTCGCCGGCGTGGCCGGCAACGTCTACCAGTGCGCGCTCTACGCTTTCGCGTCCAGCGGCCGCGTCCCCGGCGCGTTCACGCCCGAGATGATGCAGATGGGTTGGAAGAAGAAATAATCGTGCGCGCCAGCGAGTCCCCGGCCTTCTCGCTTCAAACGATCCTCAAGAACCTTCCCGCCGTCGCGATCATTTCTCTCGCGGGGCATCTCCTCTTTTTCATTGATCCAGCGATCCAGATCTTGGTGCCGGGTCGCGACACGCTCGGGTGGACGCCGAAGTTCGGCATCCCCGCCGGTTTGATGATGTTCGTGGCGACGATCGCCTTCATAAACTTCTTCGCCAAACGCTATCGCGGGGAAACCTCCACCGTGCGGGAAGATTTCGTCTCCATCCGCGGCACCTTCTGGAGCGCGGCCTTCACTGCCACCGCTTATGCCGGCCTCATCGGCATGTCCCTGTTCGCGTTCGTTCTGCCCGCGTTCTGGACCGCCGCCGTCTTCTCCCTGGCGCTGGTGGCCACCGTTCTGGTCCGCGATTCCGCGACGAACCCCTTTCGCCTCAGCCGCGACCTCACCCGCGGCCATTTCCTCACGGTGGCCCGCGTGAGCGTCGTCGCGTGGGCCGTCCAGGGTCTTCCCATCGTGGCCCGGCACCTGCCGATTCAAGATCAGCTTCAGGCCATCGCCGCCGCCGCGATCTCGATGGTGACGATGCCCTTCGCCATCGGCTGCCAGGTAGCGCTTTTCCTGGCGCTGACCGACCAGAAAGCCGCTGACGGACAGAGCCCCGCGCCGCGCGGAACCCGACTTTCCGGACTTCCCGCGTTCTTCGGAACGCTCGGCCTCGTGCTCCTGGCCCTCATCGCCTTGGCGGCGGCTATGTTCGGGCTCCGTCAGGCGCAGCTTATTCCGGCGATCAACGCACTGATGCTTCGGTCCTTCCCGAACAGCCCCGCAATCCTCGCCAACGGGGTTGAATTCGATGTCCCGAGCGGCTGGTCCCTGCGCCAGCGCGACCCCAACCAGATCTGGCTGACCAAACTTTCCAACACGTACATCAAAACAATCACGATCACGGCCTCGAGCGAGGAATTCATGCCGAAGTCGTTTCGCGGGCGGCCCATGGACGCCGCCTTCTTCCGCGAATACGTCATGGAGCAGCTCCTCCGTCCGGCCGGCGGCGCCCACGCCGAAACTCTTCTGCATGAGGAAAGCTTTCAGGCGGGGGCCCGGACGTGGACGATTCTTTCTTACGAGGCGGGCGCGCGCGACGGCGGCGTGTGGAAATACTTTCTGACGAGCGAGGGAGACCAGTTGATTTCGCTCACGCTTGGACACACCTCAACGGTCGCAGACCGGCCGCGGCTCCAGCAGGAGATCGATGAGGTGAAGGCCTGCGTGAGCTCGATGCGCGCGCGCGGCCAAGTGACGGTGTGGAACCGCACCGACGAAATGGAACCGCTGATCCATCCGGGAGACTGGGTGCTGGTGACCCCTTATGGTCCGGGCGAGGTCCCGAAACGGGGCGACATCGTGGCCTATCACGCGCGCCATCACATCATGGAGCGTTACATCCTGCGCGTCCACACGCTGCCCGGTGAGATCACCAACGACGAGAACGGCCATCCCCTTCCGCCGGTCAAGAACGCTTACTACCTTCTCGCCGACAACGTTCTCACGGAGCAACACAAGCGGCCCATCGGCCCGGTGGGTCCAGAACGGATCATGGGATACGTTTCCGAGATTTACGCGCCGGTGAAACACCGGCGGACGCTTCCGGGCCGCTCGACGGCGGACGCCGCTCTTCCCCCACCGAAGTAGCCGCTAGCGGGAGTTCCGCGTCCGCATCCAGGTCGCCGCTTCTCTTATCATCGACGGAAATAAACCCGGCGCGATGGTCGCCCACCGCTCCCCATGGCCGGGCAGGACCTGCGTCACATGATCGAGCCCCGCGAGCTTTTCCACGCTCGCGATCTGTTCCTCCCACGAATACCAGCACGCGTCGGCAAACGGGCGAAGCGCCTTCGCGGCCGAGTTCCACGGCAGATGATCGCCCGTGAACAGGAACCGGTTTTTCCAAAGAAGCACCGCGTGGCCCTGGGTGTGGCCGGGCGTGAAGATCATTCGCGCGTCGCCGATGACCCTGTCGGCAGCGCCGTTGAGCACGATCTCCGCGTCGGGACAGGCGCGAAGGTCACGCTCGTGAATGATCCGCTTCGCGCCGAATTCCGTCGCGTATTTGTTCGCGTCGGCCACGTCGTCGCGATGCGTGAGAAAAATGTAGTTGAGGCCTCCCGACTTCTGGAAGCGTTCGAGCAGGTGCGGATGAAAGCGGGGCGAATCGACAAGCCAGTTGCCCGCGGCGTCATGAATGAAATAGCTGTCAGCCCCAAACGATTGGCGCGCGTTGAAGCCGTTGTAATACACGCCGTCGGGCAGCGGCACGCGCACGTCGCGCGCGGCCGCGCCGGCGTCGCCGTCGAGGCGCATTGGGAACGTTGGATGGACTTCTTTCGGTGTTTTGGTGGACGTGATCGCGCCGGTGACCGGATCGGTCGAAACGGCGCCAATGGAGTTCACCGGGCAGGCGAGTAGGGCCTGAAAAGACTGGAAACGTTCGGCCTCGGTGGCGGGCTGCGCGGCGACGAACGAGGTGGGCCCGCCGTCGGCGAACACGCGCGGCGCCAGGCTGCGGCACGCGCCGCAGTTGATGCAGGTGTTGTCGACGAAGAACTCGCCGGGCACGTTGTCGGTCACCGATTTCGCTTTTTGAGCCATGACAAAGTGAAGGCTAACAAGAGGCGCGGCGTTCCGGGACATCGGCAACGCACCGGCCAATCGTGTCTGCCGGCCAAATGTCCCGTGGCGGGGCGGCCGGGACGCCCGCATACTCCCCTGAGTGAAAACCTCCACCGCCGCATTCCTCTTAATTGCCCTGGTTCCGGCCGCGCCCCGGTCGTGGGCCGATGCGCCCGCGAAACCGGCCGCCACGCCACTCGCGCAGGTCGCGTTCACGCGGCCCACGCAGGTCGTTTTGACGAACCGCGAGAACGCCAACGTGAGCGATGAGCAGCTCGTGTGCGAAGGCATGATCCACGGTTATCTCACGCTGCCCGAACGCGTCAGCGGCGTGCATGCGCTCGACGGGCGCTGGGTGAAGCCCAACGGCGAAACGCAGGAAAACACCCACGTCACGCTCCACATCGACGCGCCCGGCCGTCGCACGGCCCACGTGTGGATGCGCTTCGATGGCCGCGACGGCGGCCTTCTCTCCGGGACGCAAAACGCGCCGGAGGCGAACAGCCCGTTCAACGGCGTGTGGCAGCTCGCGCTCACGTGGGACGGCAAGCCGCTGGCCCTCTCCAAATTTAAGGTCAAGTGTTAATCAGGAAGGAGGCCCCCATGAGGCTCGGTAAGCAATACAGACGTTGGTTGGTTCTGGCGCTCGGCGTCGGACTGACCGCATTCACCCTGTCGGCGTGCAAGAAAGATCACAACGCCACGGCGTCGGGCGGCGGGCTCGGCGCGCAGAGCGTCGTCACCGTGAAGGGGGCCAACTCATGAAATCCCTGAAATTCCTTCTCGCGGCCGCGGTGGTCGCGGGCGTGTCCCTTCCGGCGCGGGCCGTCGACATCGGCGACCCGAGCGCGGTCAACCTCAAGATCCTCGCGGCCTGGGTGTCGCCCAATGTGGGCTGCACCGATGCGGTGCAGATCTTCTCCGACCCCAGCGTTGCGTACAAGAACATGATGGCCAACCCGACGTTCGGCGCCGGGACGATCGCCAACGGGACCTACCCGTGCGTGATCTTCAAGGTGTCGGACGCGATCAAGACGACCTCGGCGTACAACTCCACGAGCGGCCATTGCATCGCCGGGACGGAATACGTGCAGGACATCTTCCGCGCCCCCGAGACGTCCAGCTGTCCGGACGGCACGACGGCGACGGGTGTGACCAACGCGCTCGGCGCTGAGCAGACGCCCTGCATCTACTTCCGCGTGGGCGGCACCGGCGGCGGCGCGTTCGACGCGGCGCATGCCATTGCGATCTCCAACGCCTGGGCCGTGGCCTCCGACTCGGACGGCACGTTCGTGATGGACTTCACCGGCAAACAGGTGGACAGTGGTGTCGACTGCGGCGTCGACCCGCCCGTGATGACGTTCCGCTAAGTCTCGCTCTGAAAAAGTGACGCACACAAGTGGCCTCGCCTCCGGGCGAAGGCCACTTGTTTTTTGCCCTGCGTGATTTGCGGATTCTTCACTTCGTGTGCTGGGCGCCCGGCCAGACATCGCGCCAGAATCGATATTGGTTGGCCGGATCATGGGCCGGACGGACCACATGGATACGTCGGCCAATTTCCTCTTCCTGGGCGTCCAGGACGGAAAAGCGGTGCGCATATTGCCGCGCCCAGAGAAACTGGTGAACATTGTTGGCGGCGTTGCTG
>JBBRXR010000020.1:0-9730 GCA_038238485.1 Elusimicrobiota bacterium
CCATCACCTTGTCGCCGATCTTCATGCCTTCCGCATGGATGATGTAGCGCTTGTCGCCGTTGGCGAAATTGACGAGACAGATGCGCGAGGTGCGATTCGGGTCGTACTCAAACGATACGATCTTGCCGGGAATACCCCAGTTGTCGCGCTTGAAATCGATCACGCGGTAGCGACGAGCGTGGCGGCCGCCGATGTGACGGACCATGATCGTACCGGTGTTGTTACGGCCGCCGGTTTTGTGAAGCGGACGCAAGAGCGATTTCTCCGGGGGCTTCTTCGTGAGCCAAGAGAAGTCCTCGACGGTGATCGTTCGCCGCGACGGCGTATAAGGTTTAAATTCTTTTAAAGGCATGGTTTGGATCCTTGCTTAAGAGCGGGTTAAGCGACTTCTTCCCAGGTAATCTGCTGGCCGGCTTTGATGCGGATGATGGCTTTCTTCCAATCGGACTGATAACCGCCGATCGGGCCGAATTTGCGTCGGAACTTGCCGCCGACGGTCACGGTGCGAACGGCGAGCACGTTGACCTTGAAGCGGGACTCAATGGCCTGACGAATCATGCCCTTGCTGGCGCCCGGATCGACTTCGATCACGTATTGGTTGGATTCGCGAAGGATGGTGGTCTTTTCGGTGATGACGGGACGGCGAAGGATCTGCTTGATATCGGCCATGACTATTTCTCCGAAGCGGCGGCGCTGAGGCGCTTGTGAAGGATGTCGAGCGCGGGCTTCGTGATGTAGACGCGGCGGGCGCGGAGGGCGTCGTAGGCGTTGAACGTGGCCACATCGGTGACGCGAACTTCCTGGATGTTGCGCGAAGCGCGGTTGAAATCTGCCTGAACCTTGTCCACGACGAGAAGCGCGTCCGTGGGGACCTGCCACTTCTTATAGATGGCGGCGACGACGCGCGTTTTCGGCTCGGTGAGCTGAATGGCGTCGACGACCTGGAGACGGTTGTCAGAAATGAGTTCACGAACCGCCATGCGGAACGCGAGGAGCTTCTTCTTTTTGGGAAGGTTGATCGAGTAATCGCGCGGAACCGGTCCGCCAACGATACCACCCTTGCGCCAGAGAGGAGAACGAATGGAGCCTGATCGGGCGTTGCCGGTGTGCTTCTGCTTCCACGGCTTGATGCCGCCGCCCGACACTTCGGTGCGCGTCAGCGTCTTGTGCGTACCGCTGCGCTTGTTGGCAAGGAACGCCACCGTGTACTCGTGAAGAACCGTCTTGGATCCTTTCGTCGGAAGAACTGCGCCGTCGAACTGGACAGAACCAGAATCCTGGCCCTTGCTATCAATAACTTTGAATTCCATGGCTACCGTTTCTCTCTTGGTTGAATGATTATTTGCGGAAGACCGCGACTTCTTACTTCTTGGCCTTCGGAGCTGGCTTGCCCGTCGCGCGCTGCGCTTGGGCGGAGGATACCTTTCGGGAGGTAGGCTTTAAGACGACAAAATTCCCTCTGGGACCGGGAATGGAGCCTCGCAACAGAATCAGGTTTCTCTCAACATCAATTCCAAAAATTTCGATCTTCGGGGCCGTGTTCATGACATGGCCCATGTGTCCGGGCTTGCGCGTTCCGGGGAGCACATGCTGCGGACCCTGGGCGCCGCTGGAACCGGGATGACGACGGTATTCGCCGTGCCCGTGGCTGTGCGGGAGACCATGGAAGCCGTGGCGTTTGATAACGCCGGCATAACCATGGCCCTTCGTGAGTCCCGAAACCTGCAACCACTGGCCCTTCGCAAATACGCTGACGGGAACCGGCTGACCGACTTTGAACGGCGTCGTATCGGAGACGCGGAACTCGCGGACGTGACGCTTGAGCGGCACGCCTTTCTTCGCGAAGTGCTGCGCTTCAGCTTTGGTCAGATGGGTCTCTTTGACGTCGTCGTAGGCGATCTGAACCGCATCGTAGCCGTCGGTCGCCTTGGTTTTCACCTGGCTCACAACGACACCTTCCGCGGAAATGACCGTGAGCGGAACCATGCGGGCGTCTTCGGTGAAGGCGCGCGTCATTCCGATCTTGATACCGACAATACCTTTGAGCGGCGCCGTATCGACGGCAGCGGTCTCGGCTTGAATTTCGCTTTTAGCTTCTTCGGACATAAAAAAAAGTTCCTGATCCTCGTTTAGAAATCGATGCGAGGAAGTTGAATTGCGACGTCGACACCGGCCGGCAGATCGAGCTTTCGAAGCTCTTCAACCGTACGCGGGGTTGGCTCCACGATATCCACCAACCGCTTATGAATCCGCATCTCAAACTGCTCACGGGATTTCTTGTCGGTATGGGGAGAGCGCAGCACTGTATATTTTTTGATGGAGGTTGGCAAGAGCACGGGTCCAGCCAGGCTGGCGCCGGTTCTTTGGACCGTATCCACGATTTTCGCGAGGCTCTCATCGAGCATCCGGTGGTCGTAGGACCGCAATTTGATGCGGATCTTCTGCATGTCTGGGGAAACTGCTCTTTCGGCCATAATTCTGTTCCTTTCTTAAGCTTTCGCCGTCGCGACCAGTTCTTCGGTCAGGTTGCGCGGTACTTCTTCGTAATGGCTGGGCTCCATGGAATACGAGGAGCGGCCCTGGCTGAGTGAACGAATCGTTGTGGCGTAACCGAACATTTCACTGAGGGGAACGAAGCCGTGAATGTACTGCGTCACGCCCTTGTCCTCCACCTGCTCAATGCGGCCGCGGCGACGGTTCAGGTCGCCGATGATGTCGCCCATATAGTCCTTCGGTGTCACCACGTCGATCTTCATGATCGGCTCGAGGAGAACGGGACCCGCACGCTTGCAACCGTCCTTGAACGCCATGGAAGCGGCGATCTGGAAGGCCATGTCGTTCGAGTCCACGTCGTGGTAGCTTCCGTCGAACAGCGTGATCTTGATGTCGACAACGGGATAGCCGGCCATGACGCCGGATTCCAGAGCGGCCAGGAGACCTTTCTGAACGGACGGAATGTATTCCTTCGGAATACGACCACCCTTCACCTTGTCGATAAACTCGTAGCCCTTGCCGGTTTCGTTCGGTTCAACATTGATCCAAACGTGACCGTAGTTACCGCGGCCGCCCGACTGCTTGATGTATTTGCCTTCCTGCTCCACCTTCTTGCGGATGGTTTCGCGGTAGGCCACCTGAGGCTTGCCGATGTTGGCTTCCACCTTGAACTCTCGCTTCATGCGGTCCACGAGGATTTCGAGGTGAAGCTCGCCCATGCCTGAAATAATCGTCTGACCGGTTTCCTGATCGGAGCGAATACGGAAGGTCGGGTCTTCTTCCGCAAGCCGGCCAAGAGCGACGCCCAGTTTTTCCTGGTCGGCGGTCGACTTGGGCTCGATGGCGAGCGAAATAACCGGGTCCGGGAATTTCGGGGGTTCGATGACGATCGGCTTATTCTCGTCGGAAAGCGTTTGGCCGGTCGCGACGCCCTTGAGGCCGATCACCGCACCGATGTTTCCAGCGGTGATCTCCGCGACTTCCTCGCGCTTGTCGGCGTGCATCCGGAGGATGCGACCGATGCGTTCACGCGTTTTCTTCGTCGAGTTATAAACCTCGGTACCGGCGGTCAATTTACCGGAGTAAACGCGGACGAACGTCAGCTTTCCCACGTGCGGATCGGTCTGAATTTTAAATGCCAGGGCGGTCAACGGTTCGTTGTCGGCCTTTTTTCGGGATACTTCTTCTCCGGTGTCCGGATCGACACCAACCACGCTCTCCAGCTCAACCGGAGAGGGCAGATACATGTTCACGGCATCAAGAAGAAGCTGGACGCCCTTGTTCTTAAATGAGGAACCGCACATGAACGGGAAAAATTTTCCGGTGATGGTGGCCTTGCGGATAAGTTTCTTGATCTCGTCTTCGGCGAACGTGCCGCCCTCGAGATATTTGTGTGCGAAATCGTCGTCGAAATCGGAGAGTTTCTCGAGCATCGTATCGCGGTACTGCTTGCACTGCTCAAGCATGTCTTCGGGAATTTCGACTTCCTCAAATTTGGCGCCGAGCTCTTCGCCGTCCCACACATACGCCTTCATCTTCACGAGGTCGACCATTCCCTTGAACGTCGCTTCCATGCCGATGGGGAGCTGAATCGCGACGGCGTTGGCGCCGAGCTTTTCGTGGATTGATTTGAGGCACATGTAAAAATCTGCGCCGAGCTTGTCCATCTTATTGGCGAACACGAGGCGAGGGACCTTGAAGTCGGTGGCCTGACGCCACACGGTTTCAGACTGCGGTTCAACGCCCTGCGAGCCGTCGAGAAGCACCACAGCGCCATCGAGGACGCGCAGCGAGCGCTGCACTTCGGCCGTGAAGTCGATGTGGCCGGGGGTATCGATGATGTTGTACGAGCATTCTTTCCAGGTGCAATAGGTCGCGGCGGACGTGATGGTGATACCGCGCTCGCGCTCTTGCTCCATCCAGTCCATGACCGTCGTTCCGTCATGCACTTCGCCGATCTTGTAGATGCGGCCCGTGTAATAAAGGATGCGCTCGGTGGTCGTGGTCTTCCCGGCATCGATGTGGGCGATGATGCCGATGTTGCGGATGTTTACCTTCTCGATGAGGGCTTCTTTAATTGCGGCCATAAATTAGTTCAAACTCCGGAGATTACCAGCGGTAGTGAGCGAAGGCCTTGTTGGCTTCCGCCATCTTGTGCGTGTCTTCGCGCTTTTTCACCGAAAGGCCTTCTTTCTTGCTCGCGGCGAGAATTTCCTCGGCGAGACGTTCGAACATCGGCTTGCCGGTCTTCTGCTGGGAGAACGTGAGGATCCAACGCATCGCGAGGGCCATGCTGCGTTCCGGGCGGACTTCCGACGGAACCTGGTAGGTGGCTCCGCCGACGCGGCGGGCCTTCACTTCGAGAAGAGGGCGGACATTTTCGAGCGCGCGATTAAACGTCGCGAGCGGCTCTTCACCCGACTTCGTTTTGATCTGCTCAAGCGCCTTGTAGATGATGCGCTCCGCGGTCGACTTCTTGCCGCCCACGTTGAGTTTGTTGACGAACTGGGAGATCAGAACCGATTTGTAAACCGGATCCGCCGGCGGGGCCTGGCGACGTTCTTTGGGTTTTAGTTCCTTGCGCGGCATTTACTTCGTCTCCTTGGCTTTGGGCTTCTTGGCCCCGTATTTCGAGCGACCCTGACGGCGATCGTTCACGCCGGCGCTGTCGAGCACGCCGCGGATGATGTGATAGCGGACGCCCGGGAGATCCTTCACGCGGCCTCCGCGAATCATCACGATCGAATGTTCCTGAAGATTGTGTCCGACGCCGGGAATGTACGCGGTGACTTCCACGCCGGTCGTGAGCTTCACGCGAGCGATCTTTCGAAGGGCCGAGTTCGGCTTCTTCGGGGTGGTCGTTTTCACCTGCGTGCAAACGCCACGGCGCTGCGGGCAGTTTTCGAGGGCGGGAGACTTCGTCTTTTCATTCTGCGGTTCCCGGATTCCGCGGATGAGTTGGCTGATGGTAGGCATAATTTATTTCGGCTCCTGCTCTTCGATAAGGCTGCGCTCGTAGAAACCGGTACCGGCCGGGATGAGATGGCCGATGATCACGTTTTCCTTGAGACCGCGAAGATTGTCGACGGCGCCGGTGGTGGCGGCTTCAACAAGCACGCGGGTGGTTTCCTGGAAGCTGGCGGCCGAGATGAACGACTCGGAAGCAAGCGAAGCTTTGGTGATACCGAGAAGCACCGGCTGGGCCTCGGCCTGGTCGCCCTTCTTGGCGGCGGCGTTGGCGCGCTTAAACTCTGTGCGCGTCACGATTTCGCCGACGAGAAGATCGGTGGCTCCGGACTTCGTGATCACCACGTTCGACAGCATGCGGCGAACGATGATCTCGATGTGCTTGTCGTTGATGATAACGCCCTGAAGCCGGTACACTTCCTGGATTTCGTTCACCAGGAATTCCTGCACTTCTTTGGCGCCCTTCACCTTGAGAATGTCGTGCGGGTTGATCGCGCCGTCGACGAGAGGCTCGCCAACGCCCACGCGGTCGCCCTCGTACACCACGAGATGCTTGCCCTGGGGCACGTTGTAGTCGCGCTGCAGTCCGGTGTCCTCGTTGGTCACGATGACTTTCACGCCGCCCTTCGGCGTCGCCGCGAGTTTCACGGTGCCTTCGATTTCCGAGATCACGGCGGGGCTCTTCGGCTTGCGGGCTTCAAACAGCTCGGCCACGCGCGGGAGGCCGCCGGTGATGTCCTTGGACTTCGAGATTTCCTGCGGAATCTTCGCGACGATGTCGCCCGGCTTCACCTTGTCGCCATCCTGAACGAGCAGGTTGGTGTCGATCGGCAACGGATAGCTGGCGACCGGCTTGCCGGCCTTGCCGATGATGTGGACCTGGGGATGCGTGGCTTCGGTGCGGTGTTCGATAATTTTGCGTTCGATGAGACCGGTGATGCGGTTCTTTTCTACGTGCAGCGTCGAACCTTCGATCACGTCTTCGAGCTTCACGGTTCCCTCTTCTTCCGAGAGAATCGGGAGAGCGTACGGGTCCCATTCGACGAGAAGAACGCCCTTTTCCACCTGCTTACCATCGGTAACCTTGATTCGGGCGCCGTAAGGGATCTCGTAGTGAGACCGCTCTTTGCCGCCCTGCTCGCGGATCGACACATACCCGTTTCGGGAAACGCAGATGGTGAGGTCTTCGCGGTTCACGAGTGTGCGGATGCCGTGAAACTTCACGGCGCCGCTCTCGCGGGCAATGACCTGAGAGCGCTGAATGACGCGGCTGGCCGTACCACCGATGTGGAAGGTACGAAGCGTCAGCTGCGTGCCGGGTTCGCCGATGGACTGAGCGGCAATGATGCCGACGGCTTCGCCGACTTCGACCATGCGGCCGCGGGCGAGGTTGAGGCCGTAGCACTGAGCGCAGCAGCCAATCTTGGCTTCGCAGGTAAGGACGGACCGGATGCGGATGCGGTCGAAACCGGCCTTCACGAGCTTCTTGGTCTGCTCATCGGAGATCATGTCGTCGACCTTGATGATGACTTCGTCGTTCAGAGGATCGACGATATTGTCGAGACAGACGCGGCCAAGGATACGGTCTTCAATGGATTCGATGACGTCTTCGCCTGACTTGAGAGTACCCACGGTGACGCCGTTGATGGTTTTGCAATCGACTTCGGTGACCACGATGTCGTGGCCGACGTCGATGAGGCGGCGGGTGAGGTAGCCGGCGTCAGCCGTCTTGAGAGCGGTGTCGGCAAGACCTTTACGTCCGCCGTGCGTCGAGATGAAGTACTCGAGAACCGAGAGGCCTTCGCGGAAGTTCGAGATGATCGGGTTTTCGATGATTTCACCGACGGCACCGGTCAGCTTCTTCTGCGGCTTCTGCATGAGACCGCGCATACCGCCGAGCTGGCGGATCTGCTGGCGGCTGCCGCGCGCGCCTGAGTCGGCCATCAGGAACACGGGGTTAAACTTCTTCACGCCCGTGGTCACGCCGGCGGCGTCGGCCGCCTGCATCTGATTGAACATGTGGTCGGAGATGGCGTCGGTCACATGGGTCCAGAGGTCGATAATTTTGTTGTAGCGCTCGGAGTCGGTGATGATGCCCATCTTCGCCTGCTTGGCGATTTCTTTCACCTGAACGAGGGCCTTGTTGACGAGCTCGGTCTTCTGCAGGGGGATGTGGAAGTCCTGCACGGAGATCGAAAGGCCGGCCTTCGTGGCGTAGGTGTAGCCGAGACGCTTGACGTCGTCGAGGAACACGGCGGTGCGATAGGGGCCGAGTTCGCGATAGCAACGATCGACGAGCTTCGAGATTTCCTTCTTCGTGATGTTCACGTCGATGTAGCCAAGTTCCGTCGGAACGGCCACGTTGAAGAGAATGCGGCCGACCGTGGTGCAGTCCTTCCACTTTTCGGCGTTGCGCTGATCGGCTTCGGTCAGGCCTTCTTCCATGAGCTTGTTGATGCCGGACACTTTGATGCGAGCGTGGAGGCTGATGGTCTCATTCTGGTAAGCGGCGACGACTTCTTCACGACCGGAGAAATAGCGGCCTTCACCGTCGGATCCGCGCTTCATCTTGGTCATGTAGGCGATGCCGAGAATCATGTCCTGCGACGGAACGGCGATCGGCTTGCCCGAGGCGGGCGAGAGGATGTTGTTCGTCGAGAGCATGAGGAGCTTCGCTTCAAGCTGCGCTTCGAGCGAGAGCGGAACGTGCACGGCCATCTGGTCACCGTCGAAGTCGGCGTTGAACGCCGCGCAGGTGAGCGGATGGAGCTGAATTGATTTACCCTCGATCAGCGTGGGCATGAAAGCCTGGACGCCGAGGCGATGGAGCGTGGGAGCGCGGTTGAGCATGATCGGAATGTCTTTCGTCACCTGCTCGAGAATGTCCCAGATTTCGGGCTTCACGCGTTCAAGCATGCGCTTGGCGGCCTTGAGCGTGATGCTTTCACGCTTCATGAGCTCGCGGATGATGAACGGCTTGAAGAGCTCGAGCGCCATCTCTTTCGGGAGACCGCACTGGTGCATCTTGAGGTTGGGACCGACGACGATGACCGAGCGGCCGGAATAGTCGACGCGCTTACCGAGCAGGTTCTGACGGAACCGGCCCTGTTTGCCTTTGAGAATATCGGAGAGAGACTTGAGCGGACGTCCGCCCGCGCCGACGACAACCTTACCGCGGGCGCCGTTCTCGATGAGGGCGTCGCAGGCTTCCTGCAGAAGACGCTTCTCATTGTGAATCATGACTTCGGGCGCGCGAAGCGACTCAATGTGCTTGAGACGGTTGTTGCGGTTGATGATGCGACGATAGAGGTCGTTCAGGTCTGACGTCGCGAAACGTCCGCCTTCGAGCGGAACGAGCGGACGCAGGTCCGGCGGAATCACCGGGAGGACGGCCAGGACCATCCACTCGGGACGGCTCTTCGAGTTCAGGAATCCCTCGACGATGCGAAGGCGCTTGATGAGCTTGTTGCGCTCGGCTTCGGACTCGCAATTCTTGAAGCGCTCGCGAATCCACTTCTCTTCTTCGGGAAGCTTGATCGTTTCGAGAAGCTGGCGGATGGCGTCGGCGCCGATGCCGGCCTTCAGCTTGTCGCCATATTCCTGGCGAGCCTTGTGATATTCCTCGTCGGAAAGAAGGGTGCGGGCCGAAAACTTAACCTTTCCCTCATCGCTCTTGATGTCTTCGAGGACGACCCAGCGGGCGTAATAGGTGACTTTCTCAATATCGGTGAGGCGCATGCCGAGGAGCGTGCCAATGCGCGACGGAGCTTTGCGGAGATACCAAACGTGGGCCACGGGAACGGCGAGTTCAATGGAGCCCATGCGCTCGCGGCGGACCTTGGATTCGGTGACTTCGACGCCGCAACGATCGCAGACGGTGCCTTTGTACTTGATGTATTTGTACTTACCGCAGGCGCATTCCCAATCGCGGACAGGGCCGAAAATGCGTTCGCAGAAAAGACCGTCGCGCTCAGGCTTGAACGTGCGGTAATTGATCGTTTCCGGCTTGCGGACTTCGCCGTGGGACCACGAACGAATTTCGTCCGGGCTGGCCACCGACAGGCGGATAGAGTCGAAGTCGGTGAAGTTGACCGACGGAGCGCCTTTCTTCTTCCCGGCGCGGGGCAAGTCGCGTTTTTTGTCGACGAGCAACGTGTCCATTATTCGATCTCCTTGACGGCCGTTGCCGATGATTCGGCAGCGGGCACGACCTTCTCGGCCTCAGCTTCAGTGACGTCCAGCGCCTGGGCAACGGCGCCGTCTTTCTGGC
>JBBRXR010000021.1:0-9668 GCA_038238485.1 Elusimicrobiota bacterium
CACCCCTTCCGCATCTCAAATCCGACGGTACATATGACCATTCCGCGTAGAAACGACATTCGTAACATCGCTATTATTGCCCACGTCGACCATGGGAAGACGACGCTCGTCGACGCCATGCTCAAACAGACGGGCGAGTTCAAGGTCAAGGCGGACGCCGCCCAGGAAACCGTCATGGATTCCAACGACCTAGAACGCGAGCGCGGCATCACGATTCTCGCCAAGAACACATCGGTCATTTTCAACGGAACCACGATCAACATCGTCGACACCCCCGGCCACGCCGACTTCGGCGGCGAAGTGGAACGCATCCTGAAGATGGTCGACGGCGTGCTCCTCCTCATCGACGCCTACGACGGCCCCATGCCGCAAACCCGTTTCGTTCTCAAGAAATCTCTCGAGCTTGGGCTCTGCCCCATCGTGGTGGTCAACAAGGTCGACCGTCCGGGCGCGCAGCCGCACGTCGCCCTCGACCGCACCTTTGCGCTCTTCGTCGACCTCGGCGCTACCGACCCTCAGCTCGACTTCGCGACGGTCTACGCCTCCGGCCGCAACGGCACGGCGTCGCTCGACCTCGATCATCAGCAGACCGATCTTAAGCCGCTTTTCGAAACCATTGTGAAAAGCGTTCCCGCGCCGGCCGCGGAAGTCGACAAACCAACGCAGATGCTCGTCACCATCCTTGGCCACGATAATTTCCTTGGCCGCATCGCGATCGGCCGTCTGTTCGCGGGACGCATCAAGAAGAATCAGCAGGTGACGCTCATCAAGCGAGAGGGTTCGCAGAAGAATTTCCGCATCACCAAGATCCTCAAATACTCGGGCCTCACCCAGTACGAAATCGATGAGGCGCTCGCCGGAGACATCATCTCGGTGGCCGGCGTCGAAGACGCCAACGTGGGCGACACCATCGCTTCCACGGAAAACCCGGTTGCCCTTTCGCCGATGTCGATCGACGAGCCTACGCTCGCCATGGACTTCATGGTGAATGACAGCCCGTTCGCGGGCCAGGACGGCACGTTCCTCACCTCGCGCCATCTGCGCGAACGCCTCGAGCACGAACAGCAGATCAACGTCGGACTGCGCATCGAGGAAATTGGATCAAACACCGGCACGTTTCGTGTGGCCGGCCGCGGTGAACTTCACCTCTCCATTCTCATTGAAACCATGCGTCGCGAAGGCTTCGAGCTTTCCGTCTCGAAACCCGAAGTGATCGACAAGGTGGAAGACGGCGTCCGCAAGGAGCCCGCCGAGTACTTGCTCCTCGACATTGAAGAGCAGTACCAGGGCCCCGTGCTCGAGTGCCTCGGCATTCGCGGCGCCGACATGAAGGACATGAAACTCGAAGGAAACCGCATGCGGATGGAATATGTCATCACCGCGCGCGCGCTCATCGGCTTCAAGTCGGAGTTCCTCACCCTCACCCGCGGCAGCGGCCTGATGCACCACAGTTTCTTCGGCTACGTTCCGAAAGTGAAAGGCGAGCGCACGCGTCTCAAAGGCGTCCTGATCGCGCTCGAAGCCGGGCTCACCACGGCCTATGCGATCGAGAGCACGCAGGAACGCGGCTCCCTGTTCGTCCCGCCGGGCACGCCGGTGTACGCCGGCATGGTCGTCGGCGAATGCGCGCGCGACAATTCTCTCACCGTGAACCCGTGCAAGAAAAAAGCGCTCACCAACATGCGCGCTTCCGGTTCCGACGACGCGCCCACGCTGACCCCTCCCCGCATCATGAGCCTCGAGCAATCTATTGAGTTCATCGAATCCGACGAGCTCGTGGAAGTGACGCCGAAAAATCTGCGCATCCGCAAGAAGCAGCTGGATCCGAACATGCGCAAGCGCGCGCAGAACTCCGCCGCGAGCAAGGAACTGAACGACTAGGGACGCGGGCCCGGACGGGCCCGGTTAGTTCTGAATGGTATCGCCGCGGGTCATCGAAAGCCCGGTGGCCGACGACGAGCGGAACTTGATGGGAAGCGATTCCTGGCGTTTTCCGTCGACAACGCGGTAGACGCCGAAATGAAGATGGGGTTGGGACGAAAATCCGGTGTTGCCCGAGTAACCGATCAGCGATCCCTCTTCCACCGCATCACCCTCGGCGACCGTCACGCCGTCCTTGCGAAGATGCAGATAGACCCCGACGGTCCCGTCGGAATGAAGCACACGGACATAATTCGCTTTATCGAATAAGTCCCGCCCGCCGGCGCCGTCCTGGTCGCTGCGAACGTTCATCACCTGGCCGCCCCGTGCCGCATAAACGGGCGTTCCTTCCGGCATCGCCCAATCGACGCAGAATTGATCGTCGCCGGTGTGGCTGAATGTGCCATTGAAGCTCTGGATCACGGTGAACGCCGTCCCGATCGCATAGGGAAGGTGATACTCAAAACCGAGGTCCGGCACCGCGCCGGCCGCGCCCGAGGTCCAATTGTATTCGTACTGCCAATGGCCCGGCTTGTTCGCGTCGGCCACTTCCAATCGAAGCGCTTCAATTTTGTCCCCCGGCATCAGTGTTCGCGTCTGCGGCAGCGGCTCGCTCGACAAAAGGTTGTCGATTGTGGGGAAATCGATGGTCATCGTGATCGGATAGGATTTCGGATTGACCACGGAGAACGCGACCACCCTGCCGCCGTCCATTGTTACTGGTGTGATGTGAAGGGGATCGGCGGAAGCCAGCGAGCCCGCCAGGATCGCGGGCAGGAGAGAAAAGAGAGTTTTGAATCCATTCAAACGTTTGAATGCCATAAGTAAAATGGCGCTCAGCAGCGCTGCTACAAAAATACACGGATTCGCCGTTGAGGTCAAGAGGGGAAGCGAGCACTGAGCCACTTCGCCGCCATGCGCAACATGGACGGCTCCGAGGTTCGATCGGCCAGACGGTCGATGGGTATCCAGGCCAAGGCGTGCGATTCGCCGCTGACGCGAAAACGGTCATGGCCGGCGCGGAGCGCGAATCGGACGTCGTAATGAAGGTGCTCGGGCTCATTCTCGCGGGCCGGGATGGGATGAACGTCGAGATCGAAGATGTCGAGGCTCGCCGGCGTCAGGTCATCGATGCCTGATTCCTCCCGGGCCTCGCGCATGGCCACCGCCAGCACATCGGCGTTTCCGTCAGCGTGCCCGCCGAGCTGAAACCACCGCTCGAGCTTGCGATGATGCGTGAGAAGAACCCGGTGCCCGTCAGGGGCCACGAGCCAGGCGGAACCGGTGATGTGGCCCTCCAGGCACCCGCGCTCAAAACAGGCAGGCTCACGCTCAACAAATCCGGTCAGGCGGCGCGCCTGGTCGGCGTCGCCCGCATCGATCGGACGGTAACGGCTGAGAAGAGCGAGAAGGGGTTGGCGGTGCGGCACGCGGCCTACGCTTTCGCGATGGTCCAGATGCCGATGGCGATGAATCCGCAGCCGGCCACGTAGGAGAGCGCGCGGGGGCTGACGTATTTCCCGATCAACGCGCCGGCGACGACGCCGATGGCCGACGTGAGCACGAGCGCGGAGGCGGCGCCGAGGAAAATTGTGCCCCGGGCGTGATCACCGCGCGCGGCGAAGAGCATGGTGGCGAGCTGGGTCTTGTCACCGAGTTCGGCTAGGAATACCGTCGAGAAAACGGTCAACAAAAGGCGAGGGTCCATTTGAAGCTCCTTGTGAACGTCAGCGTCCGGCGGTGGCGAATCCCATGCGGTCCTTGCCTTCGCGTTTCATGGAGTACATCAAATTGTCGGCAGCACGGATCATCTCGTCCACGCTCACCGGCGGCGTCGCGTACGTCACGCTTCCAATGCTGAACGTGGCGGGCCAACCGTTCTTCTTCATGGCCTGGTCGAGACGCATGTGAATCTTCTTTAAGATGTCGTCGGCATGCGGTGCGCCCGACTCGGGAAGGAGCACCGCGAACTCGTCGCCACCCAGCCGCGCCACGACGTCCACCTCGCGCAGCCCTTTCTTGATCGTCTGGGCGGTCAGGCGAAGCAGCGCGTCGCCCTGGTTGTGGCCGAAGCGGTCATTGATCTCCTTGAAGCCGTCGACGTCGAGGTAGGCGAGGATGAACGGCCGGCCGTAGCGGCGCGCACGGCGGATCTCCGCGGCGGCCAGCTCGCTGAAGTAGCGCCGGTTGGCGACGCCGGTCAGGAAGTCCGTGCGCGCGGCCCTGCGCTCCTCCTCGACTGCCTGCCGGAGCGCGGAGAGAACGAATGTGGCCAGAAGAAAAAAGGCGGAGCGAACCAGCGCGTTCCACACCGGAAGGTACATCGCAATCCATGGCGCTCGCATGCGCTCTCCCACGGTCCACATGGCCATGCACAGTCCCGCCATCGCGATCCCTGGGCCACGGCCGCGCGACCAGGCAACCAACGCCACGGGAATGAGATGAAAGCGCGACAGGCCCATGCGGTATCCCGTCACGTGGTCGGCGGAGGAGATCACCGCTGCCAGCAAAAGGGACCACGACAGGGCGCGCACCGGGCTCAGGCGCGCCAGTTGCCGCGATAACCGCACCAGGAGCGGCGGGTAAGGCAGTCCGGTGGCCGGGTTTAACTTAATGGAAGGACGGCGAAAGACTGGAGACAAACAACACCTCGGGGGAATGACTCTCCCTATTGTTACGGATGGGCGAACGGTCAGTTGGCGCGAACGGTTCGGTCCCGCGCCCATTCCCGTAATGACTGGATCCGGTCGGCCATCGTTTGAGAAAGCGGGTGGGTGGCCTTGATCTCCGCGAGAAGAAGAGGGGTTTCGAGGGCGATCTTGGCGGCAAACGCGCTATAGAGCCCCGAAACAACGGCCTGCTCGATTTCGGCGCCGCTGAAACCATCGGACGCGGCGGACAGCGCCGCCACGTCGAACGACTTCGGGTCGCGGCCGCGCTTCTCCAAATGGATGGCGAAGACGGCGGCGCGCGCCTCGGCGTCCGGCAGGTCCACGAAGAAAATTTCGTCGAAGCGACCCTTGCGCAGCATTTCGGGCGGCAACTTCTGAATGTCGTTCGCGGTGGCGATCACGAAGACGTCGGCGGTTCGCTCCTGCATCCAGGTGAGAAGCTGGCCCAGCACGCGCGCGGACACCCCGCCGTCCTCAGCACCGCCGTCCGACGACGCAAAGAGTTTTTCGATCTCGTCGAACCACAGCACCACAGGGGCCATCTGTTCGGCGGTGTGGAACGCACGCTTGAGGTTCTTTTCGGTCTCGCCGATGTACTTGTTGTAAAGCGCCGACGGATCGAACTTGAGAAGCGGCAGTCCCCACTCCATCGCGACCGCTTTCGCGCACAGACTTTTCCCGCAACCCTGCACGCCAAGAAGCAGCACGCCCTTCGGAAAACTCAGGCCGAATTTCCGGGCCTGCTCCGGGTTCGTCACGATCTCTTTGCGCTTGGCGAGCCAACCCTTAAGGCCCTTCAAGTCGGCAATTGAACGGAAGCTGGATTCCACCGGGTAATACTCGAGCAGCCCGTCCTTTTCAACAATGGACTTTTTGGCGTCCACGACGGCCCGAAGCGACGACGCGTCGAGCTTGCCGCCCTCGACGAGGACGCGCGTGAGGACCTTTCGCGCTTCCATCAACGTCATGCCGCGGAGGTTGCCGACGAGCCGCGTCAGGTCCTCGGCGGTGAGGCGGACCTGAACGCTTGTGCGCGCCGAAACGTCGCGGATCACGTTGCGGAGCAGGTCGACGAAATCTTCGGGGGCGGGTTCGGGCAGCCGCACGCGCGTGCACAGCGGCAGAATGGCTTCGGGGAGCGTGACGTCCGTTCCGGAAATAAACATGGCCGCGCTGCGCCGCATCATGGCCGTGGCCGTGTCCTTCACGCGTTGCTGAACCACGCGGTCGTCGAGATACGTGGCGAGGCCGTTAAAATAATAAACGGCGGGCTCGCTGGCATGCTCGGCCAGCTGCAGGGCCTTGGCCAGGTCGGTGGTCCCTTCGGCCGCCATTTCGAGCGGCCAGCGGCGCAGGCCTTTGGTGGCGCTCCATTCGAAAAACCGGAGCTGGTTGCGGTCCGCGAGGTGCTGGAGCAGGACGATCGCCCGTTCGTCCTCGGCGGTATCGAGATAGATCAGCCCGAAATGGGATCGGATGAGGAGCTCAATGTCCTTGAGCTTGGCCAGACTTTCCATGGGCGTCAGCGTTCCAATTTCGGCCCGCTTTGGCAAGCGCCGCGCGGGTGCCAAGGCCTTCGAAAAATGTCATCTTTTTGACCGCACCTTCCGCACCGTGCGGTCCCGCCTGAACCCCATTACATCGAGAGGAATGACATGAAACGAGTCGTAAACTTTTATCCCGGTCCCGCCGCTCTCCCGCTCGCCGTCCTCGAAAAAGCGCAGAGCGAGCTCATTGACTACGCCGGCAGCGGCATGTCCATCATGGAGCTGAGCCATCGCTCCCCGGAATTCGAAGCGGTACTCGACCGCGCCGAAAACGGCCTGCGCCGTCTCATGAACATTCCCGCCGAATACGCCGTCATTTTCGTCGGCGGGGGCGCGAGCCTCCAGTTCTCCATGGTCCCCATGAACATCGGCGTCGTGGGCAAAAGCCCCGACCTGGTTCAAACCGGAACGTGGAGCAAGAAAGCGCTCACCGAATTCAAGAAAGTCGGCGACGTGCGCGTGGCTGGAACCGGCGAAGCCAGCAAGTTCATGAAAATTCCCAAGGGCGCGGATCTTCAGTTCAGCCCCGACGCTTCGTTCGCGTACCTCTGCTCGAACAACACGATTGAAGGAACGCAGTGGCGAAGCTATCCGAACACGGGCGGCGTGCCGCTCGTGGCCGACATGACGTCCGACATCATGAGCCAGCCGGTCGATGTGTCGAAGTTCGGCCTCATCTTCGCCGGCGCGCAAAAAAACCTCGGCCCTGCGGGCGCCACGGTCGTCATCGTCCGCAAGGACCTGGCCGAGCGTGCGTCGGACAAGCTTGCCACGATGCTTCAATACCGCACTCACATCAAGGAGCGCTCGCTCTACAACACGCCCCCGTCGTTTCCGATGTACATGATCGCGCTCGTGATGGAATGGATGGAGAAGGAAGGCGGCGTGACGGCGATTCACAAGCGAAACGAGCAGAAGGCGAAACTTCTCTATGACATCATCGACGCCAGCGGCGGTTATTACCTCTCCCCCGTCGAGAAGTCAGACCGCTCGCTCATGAACGTCGTGTTCCGCATCAAGAACGACGAGGCGCTCGAAAAGAAATTCGCCGCCGAAGCCGCGACGGCAGACTTGATCGGCCTCGAAGGCCATCGCTCGGTGGGCGGCATGCGCGCATCGATCTACAACCTTCAGACGGTTGAAGGCGTGTCGCGCCTCGCGCAGTTCATGACGGATTTCCGCAAAAAGAACGGCTAGGAGGATCTCATGATCGACTTTGTCACCATTATCGGCGCCACGGGCCAGATCGGCCGCGCCACCGCCGAGACCCTCGTCAAGAAAGGCGTCCGCGTTCGCGCGGTCGCCCGCACGACGTCAAAGCTGGCCGCGCTCAACGGCGTGGAAGCGTTCTCGGCCGATGTCTCCGACGTCACGACGCTGACCCGGGCTTTCTCCGGCGCCCGCGCCGCGTTCGTGATGATTCCGCCCAACCCCATCGCGGCGGACGTTCGCGCCGATCAGAACCGCGTGGCCGACAGCCTGAATGGCGCCATCAAGGCGTCGGGAATCACGCACGTCGTTGTCCTCAGCAGCGCCGGCGCGCACCAGGGCACACAGATGGGTCCGGTCAACGGCCTTTTCGACTGGGAGCAGAAGCTTCGAAAGCTTTCCGGCGTGAACATCCTCATTCTTCGCCCGTGCTACTTCATGGAGAACCTTCTCATGAACGTCGGCCTCATTAAGGGCAACGGCTTTATGGGTTCTCCCATCAAGCCGGAGCTGACGATGTCGATGATCGCGACACGCGACATCGCGGCCGCCGTCGCGGAAGCGCTCGAGAAACCGAATTTTAGCGGCATCACGGTCCGCGAACTGCTGGGTCAGCGCGAGATCACCATGGAAACGGCTCGCGCCGCCATCGCAAAATCCATCGGCAGGCCGGACCTTAAGTATGTTCAGTTTCCCTACGAGGAAGCGCAGAAGGCGATGGTGGGAATGGGCCTTTCGATGGATTACGCGCGATTGCTCGTCGAGATGATGCGAAGCATGAACGAAGGCATCATGAAGCCGACGCAGGCGCGCGACGCCAACACCACGACGCCCACGTCCATCGAATGGTTCGCCGACAATGTTTTCGCGGCGGCGTTTAACGCGCCGGCCGCGGCAGCGCACTGACCGCCGGCACCGGGTTTTCCCGGAACGGCTCGATCAACACCAACGCCATCACCGGCATCAGCCACACCAGATAATTGTTGTGGAAAACGGTTCCGCTGGCCAGCACGGCCACGTGCGCGACGAGCAGATAGTCGAGCTCCGCCCGCGCATCTCCCGTCCTCAACCAGCGCCATCCGAAAGCCCCGCAGAAGCCCAGTGCCGTCAGCGACAAAACTTTTCGTCCCAAGGGTGAGAGGTAATGCGCCACCGCGGTGCTGTCCGTGTAGCGGTTCATGAACGGATAACTTACGTTGCCCCAAAGCCCCGCCGCGTCCCAAACGATGAACGGCGCGAAGCTCGCCATGGCGACGCCGATCGCCAGCAGCAAGGCGCGGGGATTTCGGGAGAGAAGGGGAAGCCAGAGCAGACCCGGCAGCGGTTTGGCTCCGATGCTCAATCCGATGGCCACGGCGGCCAGCATCGGCCGGTCATCGCGTTTCAGGAAATAGAACGCGAAAGCGAGGGCCGTCGGCAGCAGGTCCGAGTGGGCCATCTCGACAATTTCCCACCGCATCGGGCGCGTCCACAGCAGCAGCGCGCCGACCGCGGCCGCGACGAACGCGGACCCCGTCCTCTTCCTCACCGTGGACGTCAGCAACGTCATGCCGATCGCCACGACCAGCGCGTGCGCGACCAGGATTCCGCTTTCCCACAGCGCGACCACGAAGGGCGCGTAGAACACCAGAATGACAGGCCCGTAACGGAAACCCATGGTGTGAAGCCGGAGCGCGACCTTATCGCACGGCGCGCCTCCGGGCGAAACCGGAAGGACGGGCGCCAGCAACGCGGCACCGCGCTTTTTCCAGGCGTCCTCCAGCCAGGCGCGCGTGGCCTGGCCAGACCCGCATTCCAGCGCTTCGAATTCCTCGAGGTCGTAACCAAGGTCGGCCGGCTGAAGCATGGTCGTCGGCCCATAGGGATTGGCGTGCTGATGCTGCATCAATTCGATGGCGCGCGAAATTCCCTGCGCCTGGTCCGACGGCACTTCTCCCAGGCGCCGCGCCACCGCCAGCGACTGTCCGAACAGAAGGGCCAGCGCCACCGCGCCAACGAAGAAAACAGTCCGCATCTCGCTCGACCACGCCGCATCAACGGACGCGTCTCTGGCGCCGCCGCGCGTGGCGCGTCGGAAAACCCAGGCCACCACCGGAATCGCAAGAAGGACCGCGAGGCGCTGGCGGCCTCCGCCGTAGTCAAAAACGCGAAAGAGATTAAGGAAAAGAAAGACAGCGGCCAGCCAACCGACCGAAAACAAATAAAGCCGATGGCGGGTAAGAAACGCTTTCACCGTCGTGGCGCCGCGGGCGCGGCCGCACCGGAGATTTGGCGGAACGCCGAAAGAGCCGCTTCGCGCGCCTCCGCGTGGTCGACGATC
>JBBRXR010000022.1:0-9633 GCA_038238485.1 Elusimicrobiota bacterium
CCCGCCGCTCCCGGTACAGGCGTCATTGCTGGCGGTTCCGCCCGCGCCGTGCTGGAAGCCGCCGGCGTCCGCGACGTTCTCACGAAGTCGCTCGGCAGCCGCAATCATTTCAATGTTGTCTACGCGACGATGGCCGGTCTCCAGGCCCTTCGTACCGCCGAAGACATTTCGCGCCTCCGCGGCAAGACCGTGGAGCTCGATCGCAAATTCGTCGTCGAGGTGACCCCCAATGCAGTTGCATGACCTGAAACCCGCTCCGGGCTCGCGTCCGAAGCGTCGCATCGTCGGCCGCGGCGAAGGCAGCGGACTCGGCCAGACCGCCGGCAAGGGCCAGAAGGGCCAGAAGAGCCGCGCGGGCGACACCATCATGAACGGCTTCGAAGGCGGTCAGACGCCGCTCGTCCGCCGTATCCCGAAGCGTGGCTTCAACCACGTCTCGAAAATCTTTTACGAACCGATCAACCTCCTGGCGCTCGAAGGCAACTTCGATACCGGCGCTGAAGTCACGGGCGCGTCGCTGTTCGAGAAGGGCATCATCAAAAAGTCGACGCTTCCGGTGAAAATCCTGGGCGTCGGAAAGCTGAGCAAGAAGCTCATCATCAAGGTTGCCAAGATCTCCAAGTCGGCCGAGAAAGCCGTCGTGGCGGCCGGCGGCACTTTCACCAAGGCCTAGGAACGGATGATTCAGTCAGCGTTTGACCTTTTTAAGATCAAGGAGCTTCGCAAGCGTATTCTCATCACGCTCGGCGTTCTTGCGCTTTATCGCCTCGGCGTCATCATTCCGATCCCCGGTGTGAATGCGGAAGCGCTCGCCTTCATCTTCAAGCAGCAGGCCAACTCGCTCGTCGACTTCATCAACGTGTTCTCGGGCGGCGCCTTCGCGCGCATGTCCATCTTCTCGATGGGCATCATGCCCTACATCAACGCTTCGATCATCATGAGCCTCCTTCAGGGCGCGCATGTGATTCCTTATCTTGACCATCTCGCGAAGGAAGGCGAAGCCGGCCGCAAACGCCTCAATCAGATCACGCGCTACGCCACCGTCGTTCTCGCGGTCATCCAGTCGTTTGGGCTCACGCAACTTATCGCGCGCCTTCCGCTTCCGGGCGACATTCCGGTTGTTCAGGATCCGGGCCTCGCGTTCACGCTCACCTCCATGATCACGCTCGTCACCGGCACCGTGTTCGTCATGTGGCTCGGCGAGCAGATCACTGAATTTGGCATCGGCAACGGCACCTCGCTCATCATTTTTACCGGCATCGTCGAGTCGCTGCCGCGTTCTGTCTCGAACGTTTTTCGCGAAGTTTTCGAACTCCAGCAGCGCTCGCTCTTCGGCGCGGTCTTCCTGGCCGTCATGGTTCTTGTGGTGACGGGGCTGGTGGTGTGGCTGGAAACCGGTCAGCGCAAAATACCCGTGCAGTACGCCAAGCGCGTGGTGGGACGCAAGATGATGGGGGGACAGAGCACGTTCCTCCCGCTCAAGGTGGACCAGTCGGGCGTCATCGCCGTCATCTTCGCGGTGTCTCTCCTCTCGTTTCCCGTGACCATCGCCTCGTTCTCGCCTCAGGCGGGGTGGGCCCGCACGGTCATGACGGTCTTCAACCGGAGTTCCTTCTGGTACAACGTCGTGTATGCCTCGCTCATCATTTTCTTCTGCTACTTCTACAACTCCGTTTCCTTCAACCCGAAGGACATCGCCGAGAACCTGAAGAAGTGGGGCGGTTTCGTCCTCGGTATTCGCCCGGGCGAGCAGACGGCGCAGTACCTCGAGAAGGTCATGGAGCGCATCACGCTCGGCGGTTCTCTCGCCGTTGCCACGCTCGCCGTGCTTCCGACAATTTTTCAGCAGAAGTTCAACGCGCCCTTTTTCTTCGGTGGAACGTCCATTCTCATCGTCGTCGGCGTCGCGCTCGACACGATCTCGCAGCTTGAGTCTCATCTCATCATGCGGCACTACGAAGGCTTTTCGAAGACAGGTCGCGTTGAAGGCCGTGGGCGCGGCCGTTGGTACGCCGCCTAAATGAACATTGTTTTTTTGGGGCCCCCGGGCTCCGGTAAGGGAACCCAGGCCAAGCGTCTCGCCGCAGATCACGATCTCATGCATCTGTCGACGGGCGACGTTTTTCGCGACGCCATCGCCGCGAAGAGCCCATTGGGTCTCGAGATCCGTTCTTTTGTCGATACCGGCAAGCTGGTCCCCGATGAACTCGTTTCGCGCGTGGTGTTCGAGAAGCTGCGCAGCCTGAAGGGCAAAGGTTTTCTTCTCGATGGGTATCCCCGGACGCTGGATCAGGCAAAAGCGCTTGACGCTTTCAGCGTAACCGAAAAGATTTCGACGGACGCCGTCCTGTTTTTTGATGTGGCCTTTAGCGAACTCGTGCAGCGGCTGTCCGCGCGACGCACATGTGGAAAATGCAAAGAGGTCTACAACGTCGTAAACAAGCCGCCGAAGGCGGACGGCGTTTGCGACGTCTGCGGAGCGGCCCTCGTTCACCGGCCAGACGATCAGCCGGCCGTGGTTCAGGACCGCCTGGCGGTCTACACGAAGCAGACCGAACCGATTTTGGATTTTTATCGTTCGAAGCCGATTTTTCGTCGGGTCGACGGCGCCCAGAAGATCGAAAAGGTTTACCGTGAAATTGACGCGGCGCTTGAAAGCCTGCCGGCAAAAAGCGGTCGCGCGGTCTAAACCGTGTGTCCGACGGGCGCGCGAAAACATTCGATTGAGCTGAAGTCGAAAGCCGAGATCGCAGCGATGCGGCGGGCGGGAATGGTGGCGGGGTTGGCGTTGCAGGCCGCCGTCAGGGCCGTGGCTCCCGGAGTCTCAACCCGGGAGATGGATAAGGCGGCGGAGCGGTCGATTCGTAAGAGCGGCGGCATTCCGACGTTCATCGGCTACCGGGGATATCCGGCGACAATTTGCGTGTCCGTGAACGAAGAAGTGGTTCATGGAATTCCGGGGGCGAGAAAGCTCAAGCCGGGAGACGTGGTAGGAATCGACATCGCAGCGACGGTGGACGGCTTCGTGGGAGATACGGCGGTGACCGTGATCGTTCCGCCGGCCACGAAGGAAGCGCAGAGACTCGTCGATATAACGAAAGGCTGTCTGGATCTGGCGATCGACAAGATGCGGCCGGGGAATCGGTTGGGCGATATCGGCGCCGCGGTTCAGGGACTGGCGGAAGCGAACAATTTTGGAGTGATCCGGGACTTTGTCGGCCATGGAATCGGCCGGCAGATGCATGAGGAGCCCGCCGTGCCGAATTACGGCACCGCCGGTACCGGAATGAGACTCGAGCCGGGCGTGGTGCTCGCGATCGAGCCGATGATCACGGCCGGAGACTGGCGGGTTCGCGTTTTGGGCGATGGCTGGACGGTGGTGACGGAAGACGGATCACTCGCAGCGCACTTTGAGCACTCGATCGCGGTGACGGAAGATGGGCCGCTCGTTTTGACCAGCGTCGACTAACGCCGAAAAAACCGGCGCCACATCGATGATGAAAAGATACGGATGATGTGGGGAACATGGCGAAAGAAGAGAAAATCGAAGTCGAAGGGAAAATTTTAGAGGCCCTGCCGAACGCGATGTTTCGCGTGGAGATGGAGGGCGGTCACAAGATTCTCGCGCACATTTCGGGAAAGATGCGGATGCATTACATCAAGATCCTTCCCGGCGACAAGGTCAAGGTTGAACTCTCACCTTATGACCTCACGCGTGGACGAATCACCTACAGAGAGAAGTAACGGAGGACGTTTTGAAGGTACGCGCATCAGTCAAGAAACTCTGCGATAAGTGTAAGGTCATCCGCCGCCACGGCAAGGTTTACATCGTGTGCACGAATGCCCGGCACAAGCAGCGACAAGGCTAAGGGAGAACCGAAGTATGGCTCGAGTTGCAGGCGTTGATTTGCCCAAATCGAAGCGCGTTGATATTGCGCTTCGCTACATCTATGGTATCGGCCCGAAGACCGCGCTCCAGGTTCTGGAAGCGACCGGCGTGGAAGGCACGACCCGCGTGAAAGATTTGACGGAATCGGACATCTCGAAGATCAATACCGAGATTTCCAAAACCTACCGCGTCGAAGGCGACCTTCGTCGTGAGATTCAGGGCAACATCCGTCGCCTGATCGAAATTAATTCGTACCGTGGTTTCCGCCACCGCCGCAATCTGCCGGTGAACGGACAGCGCACGAAGACCAACGCGCGCACCCGCCGGGGACGCCGCAAAACCATCGGATCGCAGGCGAAAGCCGCGCCCGCTGAGAAGTCGTAGGAGATCTTAAATGGCTGAAGAGAAAGAACAACCCAAGAAGAAAGACAAGGCAGCCGCCGCGGAAGGCAAAGAAGCCGCCGCGGTCAAGAAGCCGGCCGAGCGCCCGTCCAAGAAGAAGAAGGTCGCCCGCGACGTCAATTTCGCGCGCGCCTACGTGCAGTGCTCGTTCAACAACACCATCATTTCGATCACCGACGACCACGGCGGAGTCATCGCCTGGGCGTCTTCAGGCAGCGTCGGATTCAAGGGGACCAAGAAGGGCACGCCGTTCGCCGCTCAGGTCACAGCCGAGCGTTGCGCGAACAAGGCCAAGGAACAGGGTGTCCGTCAGGTCACCGTGTATGTCCGTGGCCCCGGTTCAGGACGCGAGACCGCGATCCGCGCTCTGCAGTCCGCGGGTTTCTCGATCTCGATGATCCGCGATGTCACGCCGATTCCGCACAACGGCTGCCGTCCGCCGAAACCGCGTCGCGTCTAATCAGAAAAATTAGTCTCAATAACGTCAGGAGGCAGTAAGTTGGCTAGATATATCGGACCCGTTTGCAAATTGTGTCGTCGCGAAGGAACCAAGCTGTTCCTCAAGGGCGAGCGCTGTTTTTCTAAATGCCCTATCGACAAGCCCACGGGACCGGTCCCGCCAGGCCAGCACGGCCGTCGCCGCACAAAGACGACCGAATACGCGAAGCGTCTTCGTGAGAAGCAGAAGACCAAGCGCATCGCGGGTCTGCTCGAGCGTTCGTTCTACAACTACTTCGACCGCGCCACGCAGGAGCCGGGCAAAACCGGTGAAGCGCTCCTCCGCTTCCTCGAATGCCGTCTCGACAACGTCGTGCGCCGTCTCGGTTTCGCGAGCTCCATGGCGGCGGCCCGTCAGCTCGTCAACCACGGACATGTGTACGTGAATGGAAAGCGCGTCAGCACCTCGTCCTACGGGGCGAAGGTTGGCGACCTCATCACCCTCTCTGAGAAACAGAAAGGCAAGGTTGCCATTCAGCGCGCGGTCTCGATTCAGATCCAGCGGCAGGTGCCTGCCTGGCTCGAGCTCAACCACGCCGTGATCGACGCGCTCGGACGGTCGAAAGACCTTCCGATTGACCTGAAGGACATCAAGATCGAGGGAACCGTGAAGCTTCTTCCGACCCGCGAAGAGATGTCGTACCCGGTCAACGAACAGTACATCGTCGAACTTTACTCGAAATAATTTAACCGCCGACTTGCGGTAAGGCCGATCCTCATCCTCCCCCAGCGAACCGGGGGCGATCAGGCGTGTCGTTGCAAGCGGCTATCAGGAGAAATAAAAATGATGACAACTCAGGGACTCGTCCTTCCGCAGCGCCTCGATGTCGACAACGCCACGCTCACCGACACGTACGGCCGCTTCGTCGCCGAACCGTTCGAACGCGGTTATGGCCACACCATCGGCAATTCGCTTCGCCGCATTCTCCTCTCGTCTCTCGAAGGCGCCGCTGTCACCGCCGTCCGCATCAAAGGCGCGGTGCACGAGTTCACCAGCATCAAGGGCATTCGTGAAGACGTCATCCATATCATCCTCAACCTCAAGAAGCTCCGCGTGAAGCTCTACAGCGCCGGTCCCGAGACGCTCCGTCTCAAAATCAAGCGCGCCGGCGAGATCTACGCGAAGGACATCGAGCCGAACAACCAGGTTGAAATCCTCACGCCTGACCTCGTCGTCGCCACCCTGGACGACGGAGTCGAGTTCGAGATGGAAATCGAAATTTCGAAGGGACGCGGCTACGTTCCCGCCGAGCGCCTCAAGAAGGACGGTCAGCCGATCGGGACCATTCCCGTCGACGCGCTCTTTTCGCCCGTCTCGAAGGTTCATTACGAAGTCGAGCACGCCCGCGTGGGCCAGATGACCGACTATGACAAGCTCATCGTCGAGTGCTGGACCGACGGCAGCGTCACCCCCGGCGACGCCCTCGCCTACTCCGCGAAGATCCTGAAGGATTCCCTTCAGACCTTCATCACCTTCGACGAGCAGGAAGTTCCGTCGATCGCCGCTCCGATCAAGAGCGAAGAGTCCGCCAAGATGGAAGAGCTGCTCTCGCAGCCCGTCGACATCATCGAGCTCTCCGTGCGCGCTTCGAACTGCCTCAAGGTCGCCAAGATCAAGACGATCGGCGAGCTCGTGTCGAAGTCGGAAGACGAACTGCTGTCCTACAAGAACTTTGGAAAGAAGTCGCTCGACGAAATTCGCGATCGACTCAAAGAAATGGGCCTTGGCCTCGGACGTTCCGCGGGCCAGCCGGCCGGAGTTTAATCAGTCATGGCCAAAACAGCTGCCGGACGCAAGTTAGGACGCAAGGGCGGGCACCGCACCCAGCTCCTTCGTTCGCTTGCCACAGACCTGCTTCGTTACGAACAGATCCAGACCACCTTCCCGAAAGCGAAGGAATGTTCGCGTTTCACCGAAAAGCTCATCAGCAAGGCGAAAAAGGGCGATCTGAATGCCCGCAGGGCCGTCCTGAAGGACCTGCATGACGTCGCCGTCATCAAGAAGCTCTTCGATGTGATCGCGCCGCGTTACTCCAGCCGGGCTGGCGGATACACGCGCGTGTTCAAGCTTCAGGCTCGTCAGGGCGACAATGCCCAGATGGCCCTGATCAAACTGATTGCCTAAGTAGCTCAAAAGAGTTACAAAAACATCGACGGATGACCGGGATCCGTCGGGAAACCCTGTACCGCTCAACGGTTTCGACGAGCGGAACTAACCACTGTTAAGGGGTCTGAATGTTCAATTACATACTCGGTCTTTTCTCAAACGACATGGGGATCGACCTCGGCACGGCCAACACGCTTGTTTATGTGAAAGGCCAGGGAATCGTTCTTAGAGAACCCAGCGTTGTCGCCATCGACCGAACCACCCGCGAAGTCCTCGCCTTCGGGGCCGAAGCCAAGCGCATGCTTGGTAAAACGCCCGCCAACATCCAGGCCGTCCGCCCGCTTCGCAACGGCGTCATTGCCGACTTCGAAGTCACGCAGGCGATGATCAAGTACTTCATCCGCAAAGTCCACAATCGCCGCAGTCTGCTCCATCCGCGCATCGTCATCGGCATTCCGTCCGGCATCACTGAAGTCGAGAAGCGCGCTGTCCGCGAAGCCGCCGAACAGGCCGGTGCGCGTCAGACGGAGCTCCTCGAAGAACCGATGGCCGCCGCGATTGGCGCCGACCTTCCGATTTCCGAGCCCCACGGCAACATGATCGTCGACATTGGCGGCGGAACGACCGAAGTCGCCGTCATTTCCCTTTCCGGCATGGTGGTTTCGAAATCCATCGACGTCGCGGGCGACGAGATGGACGAAGCCGTGATGCAGTACTTCCGTCGCAAGTACAACCTGGTGATCGGCGAATCCACCGCCGAACAGGTGAAGATCAAAGTCGGAAGCGTTTTCCCGCTCCCCGAAGAAGAATCGATGGAAGTGAAGGGCCGCGACCAGGTCACGGGTCTTCCGCGAGTGATCACCGTCACGTCCGAAGAGATCCGTCAGGCGCTCTCGGAGCCGGTGAAGCTGATCGTTGATACCGTCAAGGAAGCGCTTGAAGAGACGCCGCCGGAGCTCTCGGCCGATCTCGTCGATCGCGGAATCATGATGGCCGGCGGCGGCGCGCTCCTGCGCGGTTTCCCCGACCTCCTTGCCCAGGAAACGGATTTGCCGGTACACGTCGCCGCCGATCCTCTCACCGCCGTCACGATCGGATGCGGACGTTATCTCGAGGAACTCGACAACATCAAACGCCATCGCATCATGTTGTCGTCGAGCTCACGCTGATGCTTTTCGCCTTGCTCTCACCGCTTTTCAGATTTCAAATCCAGCGAGTCGATCGCGTGGTCCGGGCCGTTTCCGGTTCCCATGGCGAGACGGTCTCGTTAGGAATCCCGGAGATAAAAGGTCTTCGTGCAACCGATTTCACAAAAAACACCGAATCGGCCGTTCCCGTCTTTCCGCCGGAACGTACCTGAGTCGGTCCTCCGTCTAGCCCTCCTTAACTTCCCGCTGACAAGGCGGTCGACTTGGCCATGATGGTCGAGTTCTTCCAGCGCCGCCGAGCCGGGGTCACCCTCGTTTCGCTCCTCGGCGGCAGCCTTCTTTGCATGGCGCTGCGCATCGGTCCGTACGTCTCCGGCGTGAAGGCCGCGCTGTGGTTCTTCGTGTCCCCGGAGATTGTTTACTCCGGGGAGTTCTTCAACAAGCTCGACTTCCTGTCCGGCCGTCTTTTCCAGCTCGTGAAGGTAGAGGGGGAAAACCATATCCTCCGAGCGCAGAACTCCCGCCTGTCGAAACGCGAGGTCGAGCGCGACGTGCTGGAAAGCGAGAACAACCGCCTTCGTGACCTGTTGACGCTGAAACAATTCGTTTTCCCCGAGGCGGTGGCCGCCGAGGTGGTGGGCCGCGATCTTCGGAACTGGTTCCACGCCGTCGTGATCAACAAAGGTATCGAGGATCACATCCCGCTGTCCGCCGCCGTGGTCTCCGGCTCCTCCGCGCACCCGGTCCTGTTGGGCCGCGTCGTCGAAGTCCAGGATGACTCGAGCAAAGTGCTGCTTCTGACCGACGCTATTTCCGCGATTTCCGTTTCCGTCGAGCGCACGGGTGATATCGGCCTTCTCGAGGGCCGGAATGGGCCCTACGTGGCGCTGAGCTACCTGCCGCAGCATTCCTTGGTCGCGGTCGGCGACTCGGTCGTCACCGTGGGACGCGGCGGCATCTTTCCCGCGGGCGTTCCCATCGGCGAGATCGTCTCCGTCACCGATTCAGAGGATGGTTTCTTCCGGCAGGCGCGCGTGCGGCCCGCCGCCAACATCGGCGCGGTGCGCGAAGTTCTTGTCATCCAGCGCAAGGAACCCTTCCTGCCGTCGCCTACGCCGGGGCCCAAGCCATGAAACGTTTCGGATTTTACGCAGGCACCCTTTTTGTCGGCGCGCTGGCACATTTCTTCTGCCAGCGTTATCTCTCCCTGCCCAGCGCCGCGCCGGACGTCCTTCTTCTGCTCACCGCGGCCCACGGTTTTGCCTGCGGCCCGATGACCGGCCAGATGCTGGGTTTCTGCTGGGGTCTCATCGGCGACTCCACGGGAACAGAGCTGTTCGGCGTCTCGGCCTTCAACCTTGCGCTCGTCGGCTTCCTCGCGGGGACGTTCCGCCGGCGCGTTGCCAGTGAACGCGTGACCGCGCAGCTCGTCATCGGTCTTGTCGCGACCGCGGTGCAGGCCGTCGTCGGCCGGACGCTCCTGTCCTCGTTTGAAGCGGGCAGCCGCGGCTCCCTTTTTGTTTTCCTTCTGCAGTGCGCCATGAACGTGGTGTTCGTTCCGTGGGTCTTCCTCGCCACCGAGCGCTGGC
>JBBRXR010000023.1:0-9522 GCA_038238485.1 Elusimicrobiota bacterium
ATGTTTTTCACACGCCCGCTGTCCGCGGCGCGAGCGGGCGACGGAGGAACCGCGAGCAAGAGCACAAGCGCGCCGATCGTGAAGCGATTAAGCGATCGCTTCACGGCCGCTCCCCGCCGAAGGCCGCCGAGAGGCTGACGCGATGCCGATCGTCGAACTCCGAGGCCATGCCGAAGGCATAGTCGAGCCTCAGGCGGCCGAACTGCACGCCGGCGCCGGCGGTCAGCGAGGTCACGCTGTCGGAAAAGAGATAACCCGCGCGCAGCGCGAGGGGCGCGCGGATAAATTCCACTCCGGCGGCGGGAATGACGTCGGATTTCTCAAAACGGTATCGCGCGTCGGCGTAAAGCCCGGCGCCACGCGCGTCGCTCCCCAGATGATAAGCGCCGCCCGCGCGGACGAGCTGGGACAGCGGATGTGACCGCTCAACGTAGCGGAGTTTCCCGCCGATGTTCTGGCCCGCCGCGCCGAACGAGAACCGGCCCACCACCATCTGCACGCCGAGGTCGGCCGCGAGGGTGGACGCCGACGCGGTGTCCGCGAGCTTCGAGGAAAGGTATTTCACCGTCAGGCCGAGCGCCGAGCGCCCGACGGGGACTGCGGCGGAAAGGGAGGCGGTCCAGTCCTTCTGCGCGTTCACGGACCGCTCGGACACACCGTCGAAAATCACCGCCTGCCCCGCATCGAACGCGCCGAGGGCGAGGCCCATCGTCATCGATCCGAAGGGACGTCCCACGTGAATGGATCCGAAGGCGTCGTCGGACAGGCCGCGTTGATATTGAAAGGAAACCTGCGTGCCGGGAAGTCCGGCCAGCGCGGCGGGGTTGGCGTCGACGGCGTCGAGATCAGCGGGCGCCGCGCTCAGGGCATCGGCCAGACCCGCGGAACGGGCGCTGGCGGAATCCGGCAGGGTGTCGCCCGCTGTGGCGGCCCGTCCCGAAACGCGGAAGGCAAGACCCAACACGAGTGCCAGAAGGGCGGAAAAAACGTCATTCCTTCTCATCCCCCGCTTTCTTGCAACGGTCAGGCCGCCGAAGGGACAAAAAAGCCCCGGCTCCGCGCGGGCGGAACCGGGGCTTCCCCTTAAGAGGTTGGGATCAGTCGACCAGGCGGCAGAGGGCCTTGGCCTGCGGAACTGCGCCGGAGAGGACATCGGCAATCGACCCGTTGTCTCCGAAGTAAGACGCGATCTTGAGGGTGCCGAGCTCCGTCTCCTCGTAGCCGAGGAGGAGGCCCGTCGTCGGGTCCATGATCGCGGCGCCCTGCGAGAACACTTTGAGTTTTTGGCCGACGGACACGCCGGCTTCAAGACCGGCGTTGAGGTAAACGCGGCCGTTGCTGACGGCGGCCACGCGGCACGACCACGGTTTCTGGTTCACCTGCGAAATGATGTTGTCGGTGAATTTCACGATCGCGGCACGAAGCGCCTCACCCTCGAGCGTCTCGTCGTACTTCGATGAGTTGCCCATGCCAAGCACCTTGCCCGACGCCTTGCGGACGACGCCCTTGCCGGAGTCGGCCAGAAGGACCTGCCCGGTCTCGGTGTCGACCACGCGGATGTCGACGGTGCATTCCACGATCTGCTGCTTGCTCTGGGTGATGAGGAAGTCTTTGCCTTCCTTTTTCACGCCGAACTGCGAGATGGAGCCGGTGACGATGGCGTTGAGGCCAAGGATCTTGCCGACCTTGGCGGCCGTGTTCGGGTCGATGGCGCCTGACTGGCCGAGCTTCTGCTCGTCCATGATCTTGTCCATCTTGTCGCGCTCGACGACGATGAACTTGCCCGATTTCACGAGCTCGGTGATGAGGATGTCCGTGGCCGTGTCGCCGATGCGCTGCTGCGCGTAGGGGGCCTTGTTGTCGAAGGCGATGACGCCAATGCGGCGGCGCGGCGCAGTGTACTTCGATTCCGTCTTCTCCGT
Source organism: Elusimicrobiota bacterium (assembly GCA_038238485.1). Lineage (GTDB taxonomy): Bacteria > Elusimicrobiota > Elusimicrobia > F11 > F11 > JBBRXR01. Next base: position 1,923 of record JBBRXR010000023.1, read on the forward strand.
CTCTTTGACGGTGGTCGAGTTCTTCTGCCGAATCTTTGTTCCGGGCGCGCAGGACGCCAGCACGAGCATCGCGGCGACGGCGCCGGTAAATCTTTTCTTCATGGTGTTTCCTCCAGAGGGGGTTCGAGCGATATTAATTTTTATGGCGCCTGAATGTCTTGGTGGCGCCGCCGGGGTTCTGATCGACCCGGATGCTGACCTTGTCCTTCACGCCTTCGAAGCCACAAAACCTGAAACCCGGAAGTGACGCCAGCGCATTGGCCACGGCCTGTCGAGACTCGGGGTCAAGCACGCTCTTGGTGGCCTTGTCGATCACCTGCTGCGCCAGCCCGGCGGCGAGGTTTCGCTTGGCCTCAGCGGGATCAAGCGTGATGTTGCGGTCGGCTCCGGTGCCGGAGCCTTCCCAAATCGTCTCGCCGTTGTCGACGCTCACCATCTTGAGATCGACGGTGACTTTGCGCGATGTGAAGTAGCCGATGTTCGTGTAACCGAAGGTTTCCACGTTGCCGAAAATGAGCGCGTGCACGCCGAGGTCCTTGCCGAGCTTCACCGGGTCCACCGCCGCGAGTTGTCCGCCATCGAGGATGCCAACCGAAATAAGCTTGTCGTTCACGTCCTTGATGTCCAGCGGACGGTACGGAGACTTGAGAAGGGCGCGGTAAACGTAGTCCTGAATGATCTCTGGGGCATTGAGGTCGTTCGACTCGTTGTCGAACATGAGGACGGCCACGGTCTCGACGAGCGGAGGCTTGGGCGGCTCGGGCTTGGCGCAGGCGAAGAGAACCGGCATGGCCAGCGCCAGGAGCGGCGCCGACCGAAAGCGCTTCACGGCAGTTGGAGCCGCAGACTCTGTCCCTGGGCTTCGATCACCTGCAAAGGCAGCGTCTTGCTGGCTTCGAGAGAGGCACCAAGCGCGGCGGCGTCGGTGTTGCCAAGCTCGACTTCGAACTGCGCCATGTGATCATCGTACAGGCGCATCATGAGGTCGTTTACGCCGGGTTGAGACTGAAGATGTTTGCGAACGCGCTCCACATCGGCGAAGGTATTCACGTTCTGCACGAAAACGAGGATGCGCTTGTTCTTGAACCAGGACGACGCCAGCGACATCGAGAGGTCGCGCCCGACCATCTCGCCCACCGTCTCCAGCGACTTCATTCCCGCCAGGTCCGAATTTCCCCCAAGGCCGCTGGCCTCCTGCGTGAGAGATGAGACCACGTCTTTCGTTCCGGCGCGAACGGCTTCGATCGTCAGACGCGCGCGGTACGACAGGAAACCGCCGAGGCCCTTGTTCTGGAAATTATACGCCGACGCCTTGCCACGGATAATGATGTCGGCTTCTTTAATGCGATCGGGCCCGACGACGGAAAATCCCGATTCGGAGAGCGCTCGGGACAGCGCTTCGGTGGCCGGCTGGTCGTCGATCTTTTCCTTGTCGATCTCTTCCTGGACCTGAACGACCACGCGGGGCTTCTTGAGATCGGCCGTGGTGGAGAGAGAGATCTGCTGAAGGTCCTTCTCAAGCTCCTTGAGCGCCACGAGCGCGCGGATGCGCACGTGGTAAAGGTCGTCCTGCGGTCCTTCCTGAAGGATGTCGTACTTCTTCACGTAGCCGCTGGTCTTGGCGAGGATGTTGTTTTCGATCGCCACGGCCTTTTCCACCATCGTTCGCGCGGACACGTAGACGCCCACCGCTTTCTCCACGGCGTTGCGCTGCGCGTCGACGAGGGCGCCCCGCTTGGTGGCGATCATGTCTTTTTGATTGTAGGGAGCGAGGCCTTCGGCCTCGACGACTTCACCTTCGGTGCTCTTGTCGCCCACCTTCAACCGGCTTTTACCGGCGCAGGCGGACAACGCGACCATAAGGGCGGCCGCCCAGAGAAGTCGGGGCCGGGACACTATTTGAACTTGACGCCCATCATGTCGGCGAGCCGTTTCTTGTCGAGGCGGAGGGTGACGACGCAGCCGTCGTCGTTGGTCCATTCGGACTTGATGATCTCGGCGCCCTTGATGGCGGCGTCGATCTTCGTCTGGAGAACGGAGTCGGTCTCGACGGCGCGCTCGACGCGGATGCCGCCTTCGAGCTCCACACCTTTGACCATGGAGAGCATTTCGTACTGGGCCGCGACGATGGCGGCGTTTCGCGAGGTCGCTTTGCGTTGGGTCCCGTTGGTGAGGGTCGAGTCGGCAGCGCCGATGCCCACGGCCTCGAGGTACTTCTTATTAATGGCTTCCTGGTCGAGGGTCTTCTCCAGCTCGCCTTTCTTCACGTAGGACCGGTGTCCCCCGCCACAGGCGGCGAGGAATAGAGCGGTTGAGAGAATCAGCGCGAGTTTCTTCATCGTTTTTGTCCTCCCGGACGAGTTAGAGCCATCGAGATCAGAAGTAACACGAGGGTACCCTGTGTTCAAGGGGTCTGCACTTAACAAATCCTCAACTACTCGGAATACGGCGTGGCCTGAACCGACACAATCTCAGGCACTTCCATGCGTATAACTCGCTCGATGCCCTGTTTAAGGGTCATGGTGGACATGGCGCAACCGCCGCAGGCGCCCACGAGTTTCAGGGTGACCACGCCCTCGGGCGAGATCTCCACGATTTCAGCATCACCGCCATCGGCCTGCAGGGCGGGGCGCACGCGGTCGAGCGCCTTTTCCACCTGGGTTCGGGTCTTTTCGAGATCGGTAATCATAAAGGGATTCCTCCGGCGGGGATTCTACACGTTCCGCATCAATTGAGGATGTTCGGCCGGGGAAAGCGGTGGTCCCAGAACATCCAGCGGGCGCGGCCATAGAGCAAGCGCTTGCGGCCGTCGGAAGTTTCCATTCTGGTGAGGATACGGGGCGCGGCCTTTTCAAACCAATAGGTGTCGGTGCCCGTCGGACGCGCGACGGTCACCTTCCATGACGGAAGGCTGCCGGCGTGACACCGAACGAGTTCTTCTCCCTCCACATTGACCACCGCCGTCGATACCGTGGGCTCGAGGCCGTGGTTCGACGTAAGGGTTGCCCACAACCGGAACTCGGTGTGGAAGCCTTCCTTGAGGGGCATCGCGCGAAGCGCGAGAGGAAGCTGGTCTTCAAAGACATCTTTCGGCTCGATCAGGAGTTCGACGCTTGTGTCGGCCTCGCCATCGAAATGAGAATTCCAGGCGAGGGTCGCCTTCTCGCTCTCGCGCACGGTGAGCATTTTGAACGTATTGCCGTCCCAGTCCTGCGCTCCGACGGAAATCTTGAGCGGGCGCTCCGGGTTGTCTTCCGGTGAGAACGTCGTGGTCAGGAGCGTGACGGGATAATTGTCCGTGTCATAGCGGACCACCTGGCTCATCTTGAAAGCGCGAAGCGTTTTCTGCGCTTTCTTGTTGTCGGCCTTGACCAGCGTGTCGACGCGAACGTCTTCCTGAGAAATAATGATCTGCTCGCGAAACGATCGCGCCTTGTCGCCGTCGACACGTTCGGAATCATAAAAGCCCACTTCAGCGCGGCCATCGTCCCACAGGCGCGCGTCGCCCCAGCTGGCGCGAACGGCCGGCGCGAAGAGCGCCGTCAGAACAAAGAGCGTGAGCGCCCGCTTCATTTCTTTTCCCCTTCCTCTTCATCCGGCGACGGGAGCTGTTCCGGCGCCAGACACGCCCTGCGGTGGCCCATGAACGGGCACGACACCGCGCTCTCACACGTCAGGCGGTGGCGCGGGCACAGGCGGTAAAGGGCGCACGCGGCGGTGCAGAGGAGGCCGATGGTGGAGACCGCGATGATGACCCAGCCAATGATCCGGCCCAGGAGAGCGAGTTGCTTGGTTTCGCGTTTGGCGAGCACGAGGACGACGTAACCGACGGCGAGAGAAATCAAAAGCGGGACGGTATGCATGGAGCCTCCTCAGCGATCAGGAAACGATGTGGCGTTCGTCGACCAGCGGCACAAAGCGCCGCTCGCCAACGGTCATGGAGAGAACGACCTTGATGACCGCGGCCACCGGCACCGCGAAGACCAGGCCCAGAAATCCGCCGAGCTCAAAGCCCGCCAGCACCGCGAAAACGATCAGCACAGGATGCATGTGGACGCTCTGGCCGAGGACGAACGGAATGAAGATGAAATCGTCCAGAAGGCGGACGAGCAAGAACAGCATGAAAATTCCGAAGAGCGAGGCCGCCGGCATGCCCTGGAAGTACCCCACGAGCAGCGCCAATCCGCCCCCCACAATCGGCGCCATCATGGGAACCAGGTTCATGAGACCGGTGAGCGCGCCGAAGAGAATCGCGCCGTCGAACCCGAGCAGGCCGAGCCCGGCCATGGTGACGAGCGCCACGCAACCGCCCTCGAGCATCTGGCCACGGATATAGGCACCGAGTGTGGCGTTGATCTCAGCCATCATGCCGAGGAGGCTCTCGACGTACGTCGCCGGCGTGAGATCAAAGATGGCGTCGATCCAGCGGCGGCCCTGCGTGAGCGCGAAGAAAGCGACGAAGGGAACAATAATGATCCAGAGCGCGAAATGGGCGACGTTCAGAATGTTGCTCGGCACGGTCTCAACGAACGTGTCGATCATCTTCTCCGCGCGGAACGGAATCTGGAATGCGGCGGCGCGGTGGCCGAGAATTTTCTGAAACGGACCGGACAGGTCAGCGTTCAGGCGGCCCACCATCTCGTCGAACGACTGTGCGTAGCGCGGGAGCTCTTCCAATATCTGCCGCGCCTCGCGGAGGAGCCCGGGCAACAGCAGGGCCACCAGCGTGGCCAGCGTGGCGATCATGCCGAGATAAACGACGATTACGACGCGGTCGCGGCGAAGGCCGGCGGCCTCAAAGCGGCCGATGATGGGCTGGACGAGATACGCAAGGATGAAGCCAAGGAAGAACGGAATGAAGACCGCCCACACGCGCGTGACGAAGAAGACCGCGACCGCGAGGCCGAGCAGCGAGAAAACGGATTTCCAGAAGCGCCCCTGATTCAAACGGGCGTCCGGGTCAGTCGATCGAGCTCCTTGTTGGTACGGCGGAGCAGCGCCGAAAGCATGATGGCCATGTTGCGCAGCAGGCGAACGCCAATGCGGGGGTGGTGGCGGACGAGCGCTTCGAGGCTTGCCGTATAAAGAAGATAGATCTCGCCGTCTTCGACCACGGTGGCCGTCGCGGTGCGGTTCATCTGCTCGAGGAGCGCCATCTCGCCGAACATCTGGCCCGGGCCGAGGATGCCGAGCTTGCGCGGACCATCGGGCGTCATGCGCGACAGCTCCACTTTCCCCGACTTGATGATGAACACGGCCTTGCCGGCCTGCCCTTCCTCGAAAAGTTTTTCGCCCGTCTGGTAGGCGCGGCGCTGCATGGCGAGCATCACGCGCCCGAGCTGGCGCGAGGAGAGCCCATGGAAGATGGAAATATTGCGGAAGAACGTCAGCGTTTCCGAATGCTGTTCGTTCTTGAAGAATCGTCTCAGCCAGCGCGGCATGTACGACGTTTGCATGTTATCTCGCTTTTCCCAGCTCCACTTCGATCGACCAATCTTTTTTCGCCGCCGCCAGCTCGCGCTGGACCAGGGCCTCGCCGCGCGCGCGGCGCGTGAACGGCACAGGGCCGTTTCCGTCGCGGATCGCCACGATGTCGGCGTCCCTCGGCGAGAGGCGTTTCGGGTTGACGAGCGTCACGTCGAGCCGCGCGCCCGCGAAATACAACTGAACGTTCGCGCGTCCCTTCGCGTCGTACTGCGCGGTGGCCAGCTGCGGCGCGATCAGGAGGTCGCCCCCCCATCCGCGGATACCGAAAGCCTGCGTCAGCAGCGTCAACACGTACCAGCTGGCCGACCCGGTCAGATAGGCATACCGGCCTCGCCCCTGGTTATTGAAGTATTCAGGCAATCCCGGGAAAATTCTAGAGCGTGCGGAGTTTTTCGCGAGCGCGTGAAGCGATTCCAGCACCTCGAACCCCTCGGCGGAGAATCTCCGCTGGTAGAGCGCATTGGCGTACATCACGGCCATGTGGCTAAAAATGGCCCCGTTTTCCTTCTCGCCGAAAGAGAACGAGAACGCGCGGCCGAGGTCCGGCTGGCTGGCGCCGAAATCGGTGTTGAGCCGAACGCCGCCCAGGGTCGCGTCGCGCAGATGCTTGTTCACCGAGGCCACGATGGCCTTCACGCGCTTTTCATCGGCGATGCCCGCCATCACCGGGTAGACCTGTCCCGACAGCGTCATGCGCAGGCGTCCGTTTTTGTCTTTGCCTTCCACACGCCGGCCCTGGTTGTCGTAGTAGCCGTTGTAGAAACCGCTGCCGCCCACCTGAACCCACTCACGCGCGTTGATCTGCTTTTTGATCCATGCCGCCTTTTCCCGGAGGTCGGCGGCGAGGCTGGCGATCGGAACGGCGGCGTAATCGCCCTTCACGCCGCGGAACACGAGCTCAAAGTAATCGGCCAGGCGGTTTCGCTTGGCATCAATCTTGTCGTAGTCCACGCGCTCGCCCAGCGTGTCGAGCAGGAGAACCAGCTCTTCAGCCAGCGTGACGGATTCCCATCCCGCTTTCGCCGCGGCCACTTCCAGGGCTTCGGCCATGGCCTCAAGGTTGCCCGCGTACATGGCCGTAAACGCCACGCTCTCACCGCGCTCATGCGCCATATCGAGCCCGTCGTTCCAGTCAGCATCTTCCAGCTTAATCACGTTGTGCTCGCCCACGTTGAAGAACTGCACGAGGTTCTGCACGAGCATGTGCTCCAGGACGGTGCCGGTATAAACGGCGCGGCCATAGGTTTTCAGTCTGGTCGCGTCTTCATCGCCCGAATGTTTCCAGGTCGCGTCGACGGTTCGGCCGCGGTTGCGCAGGCCGTCCTGAAAGTACGGCGCCTGTTCGAGAAGGAAATCCCAGTCGCCCGTCTGGTGGACGTAAAGCAGCGCGGTCATCTGCGGCCAGATGCCGTGGTCCATCCACGTGCGCGCGATGTTGTTCCGGTCCGCGATGAATTCCGGCACAAATCGAAAGCCCGGGCTGCCGGGCGCGGCCACTTTCTTGCGGCCGATGATGGTGGCGTTCGAGCCGTCAATTCGAACGCCGCCGAAATTGCGGAGCATATCGTCGCGCACGTCCTGCGGGTCGGCCAGGAGAAGCGCGAGACAGTCCTGCCAAAGGTCGCGCCAGCCGCGGCCGCCCCGCCCGTAATCGAAGTCGGGCAGGAATGAACAGCCGTAAATCCGGCGAAGCGTGGGCTGGAGCTGCACCCAGCGGACCCAGCGCGAGAAATCCGCGTCGCCGGTCTGAAAACGGATGCGGGAGAGCTTTCCTTCCCAGAAAACCTTCGTTTCGTCGAGACGCTGGGCGACTTTCTTCGCGCCGGTGAACTCGCGGATGAGCCGCGCGTGGTCGGAGGCCTCCCGGTCGACGCCGAGCAGAAGCGTGTAGGCGGCGGTGTCGCCGGCCTTGAGCGTTCGATCGGCAAAGGCCAGGCCGCCGAACGCTTCCTTGCCGTCGTCTTCAGGCGTCGAGGCTTTGCGCGCGGGCTCGCGGTGAATGAGCGCGGAAGGACGTTCCAGGTCCCCACCCAGCCCGATGTAGGACTAGTTGGTCGGATAACTCCCCGTCGGCGCTTTCCGCGCGTAGTCGGCGCCGATCACGTAATATTCC
>JBBRXR010000024.1:0-9459 GCA_038238485.1 Elusimicrobiota bacterium
CGAGGTCGGTCTCGCTCAAGCCTTCGAGGTTCCGGATGTCCGCTTTCGCGGGGCGCGCCGTGACGGTCCGCGTCTGATTAAAAAGCGGAAGGCCCCATTCATTGGCGAGAGAACCGGGCTGAAGGTAGAGTCCGTCGGTCCATGCCGGCATCGACATGTCACCGGTGAGATGTTTCGGATCATTCTGCGCGGTCTGCTCTCCGAGGTGGACCGCGCCGATGCGGCGCTCGAGCGACGTGGGCGTCAAGGGTAGCTCGAAACCGGGCGTGCGCAGCGTCACGAAGCGCGCCGTGAGCGCCTCGTCGCGGTGCGCATTGGCGACATAGGTGATATTGCCGATCGTCACCGGCGTCGTGATGATCTCCGGCAGGCCGAGAACCCGGGCGGCCTTGTCGGCCTGCGAAGGCTCAATGGTGTGCTTCACGCGAAGGGGGCGGTCATCAAGCACGACGATCACCCGCTGGGAACGGCCGAGCCTGCCGATCGCGCGGGCGAAATCGAGCCCCTGCACGAGGTCACCGAAATTGTCGAAGTGACCGACTTCGATCGCCACATCCGTGTCGCTCTCCCGTGCACGGCCCGCCAGAAGGTCCGCCACGGCGCCTTCAACGGCGCGGCGTTCCGCCTCCGTGATGGGCGTGGTTCGTCCTGAGGTGACGTAGCGACGCAGCATTTCAGTCCACAGCGCGCGTTCCTCGTCCGGGGTGTCGCGTTCGATCTGCGCGTAAAACCAGTTAATGGAACCGGCATCGGAAAAATCCACGGCGCGGTCGAAAGCGGGCTTCAACCAGGAGAGCAGCTCGGCGCGGCTCTCGCGGCGCGTCACGGCGTCGGCCAGGGCGAGCGCCACGAGCGCGCGCGCATCGGCTGGAACGCGATTGTCCGGGGACAGGAGAATGATCGTCGCCGGCGCCACGGAAATGGAGCGGGCGGTGTCCCGTTCTTCGGCGCGGTGGATGACGATCTCGGCGGGAGAAAAGTTGGGATCGGCGCGCATGTCGGTGAGAAGTCGATCGATCCGGACGGACACCTCGGCGTTGCCGCTGCGCACCGCGGCCCCCCGCGCCTCCATGACCCACTGCTCGGTAAACTTCTTATACATTGAAAGGCGGCCATCGGGACGGACGCTCGGAACCTTGCGGTTGTCGAGTCCCGCTTGCACCGCGTCGAGGAACAACGGGAGATAAGCGAGCCCTTCCGGCCGGATCAATCCGCTTCTTGCGTCGACAAGATTGAAATACGCGCCGCGAATGATCCCGAAGATCTGAAATTCCGTGTCGAACGAATTGTCGGCGAGCTGGTGGCCGCTTTCCATTACGTCATTAAAATTATCGAGCGCGCGGCGTCCGTCTTCGACTGAGGAAAGGTCCTCTCCAACGCTGAAGCTGAACGCCGTCTCGCGTTTCGGCGGACGCAGGTCGCCTTCGTCGTCATCCGCGGCTGTCGGGGGCGCGGTCAGGACAAGCTCGCCTTTCCAGTTGAAGTGATGCGGTACCTTGCGGCCGCGCCAATCCACGGGCACCGCGATGGGCGCGAGACGCCGGGGGAACATTTGCGTGACAGCGCCACCGACGGCCGTGAAGAAAACCGCCACGGCGCCGCCCAGCGCCAGCAGGCGCGTCGTGAGACGATCGTTCAAGTCGGTGCCGTTCGCCCAGGAATGCGTGATCGACTGGAAAAGAGCCACGCTGCCGAGTAGCGTCCCGAAGGTGGCGCGCGGGTCAGCGCTCAAACCCAACACGGACACGATGGCGAGACCCGCCGCGATGCCGAGGAGAAACGAAACGCGGATCGCCGCGATGCCCCGCTCGCGCTGAACGCGGTCGGCCGTCCCGCTCGGGCCGTGCCAATCGAGGAAGAAATTGCGGACGTTGGCGGGCAGCGGAATCGCCCAGGCCGCGATCCAGACCATCGCATCAATAATGGTGAAGGGCAGCTCCAGGACAGGCGCCGCGACACGACGGAAGGCCGCCGAGGAGACCACGGCGTTGCCCACGCGCATCGCGGTGAGCCATGCCTCCCCGCGGTTTCGTGACGCCAGGAGGAACGGGAAGACCATGATCGCCATGAGCGGCACCCAGAGTCGGCGCACCGTGAGCGGCGCCGGTGGCGTCGCCACGCGGTTGATCTGCGACTGCGTCATCATGAGCGTCGTCGTGACGTAGATCGCCCGAATCAGTTCCTGCATATCGAACGGGCCGTTCACCGGACCACGATGCGCGTGGACCTCCGCCTGTCCCTGCTGACCAGGAGCGACCTCCGCCCATCCGACGTTCGGCACCACCATGCGCCACTGACTGCGTGAATCGTCATTCATCACGGCGGGAATCTTTCCGTCCGGCAACTCGATCACGGCGGTCGGATAAATTTCCTTCGGCCACGGCTGCTCGCCGGTGAGATACTTGTAATAGTGGAACCGTCCGTCGGCGTCCTTCCCCATGAAAAAAATCATCTGGCGGGCAAGCGTCTTCCAGTCGACGGCGCCGGCGAGATAGGCGCGCACGTGTTCGCGGTCGAGCCCGGTGTAGGCCGCCGCGAAGGAAGAGAATCGATCCAGGTGCCAGTCCGCGAGGTGGCTGATCTCGGCCTCATCATTCCAGTCGCCCAACCGCCCCGCCTGCTCCATGTGCATGCCTTTGAGAAGGGAGGCCGCGAGCAGGTAACTGCCGAGGTAGAACGTGAAATTCGCGGCGGGGATGAACCCGCTCGCTTTCTCCGAATAGTCCCGCATGTCGCCCAGGTCGGAGAGCCCGCTCTCGCGCAGGTTCGTATAACGCAGGACGTCGGCCGGTGAGTGAAGGCGGCCCGTGCCCACGCCGATCTGCCGGATGGCCAGAACATCCACGTTCCAAAGGAACGCGCCGCCGTCGGCGCGGCCGAGCTCACGGGTGGACGTGTGCGTCGCGTCGAAAACGGTGGTGTGAACGACGCCGTTGCGCGCCTGAACCGCGAGATCATGGAGAGACGTGTCCACGGCGGCCGCGAACCGGGTGTCGTCGGCGACGTTCTGGACGTAATGCGTGTAGTCCTCGTCGGCAACGTAGGCGATGAACGTGCGGCTCTCATCGATCGGCACGGCCAGCGTAGAAAGCGTCGCCGCGAGCGCGCCAGGCACGTCGGTCATTCGACCGACGCGCTCATCCGAGGCGGGGTTGAGGACCACGGCCATGGGCGTGCGGCTCTGCAGGTTCCACTCCGCCTGATGCGACTCCAAAAAAGTCTGAACGCGGCTCTCATGCAGAAGCTCATCAGGCGACTCGCTGTCGCGCATGAACTTCACCGCAAGAAGGCGGCCGTCTGTCCGGCGGTAGTAAACCGTGCGACCGAGTACGAGCATCGGTTCGGGGATGGCGCCGTCGGCGCCAAGGGTCACGCCCGACCGCGTCAAAAATCCGGCGAGCGGATAATTTCCGATGGCGCGAAGCGGTTGATGCAACCCCGCTTCAAAGCCCGGCTGGCGGATGTCAGAACCTTCGGGTTTTACGGTTTCGAGAAGGCCCTCAAACATCATCGGCGCGGTCCCGAAGGCGCCGCCGTCGTTGTGAAGCTCCATCCGTTGGAGGTCCGTCATCAGTCGCATTCGGTCCGGCGTGAGTCCGGCGCGCGTGAGGCGCGTTATCGCGTCACCCTGGGCGGCCTCGTCGAAAATACTGGCCCGGGCGACGCTGGCCACGCCCGCCGAAACGAGAATGCGCCACGCAGCGCCGGGTTGACGGTTGGCGTTGGCGACGAGGTACTCGAGCGCAGGCGCGCCGAGCGAGCCCAACGCGACCCCCATGCTGTGGTGGTAGTTGTGGAAGGTCACCTCAAGACCGTCGAACACCGCGATAGCCGAGCGGACGGCGAGATTCTTGTTCACTGGGACATGGACACCGGAACGCACGACCGCTTCGAGCAACCGCATCTTGCTGCCGGAAAGCGAAAGGCCCAGGGCCGTGTTGGCGGCCATCATGATGGGCATTAACCGCCAACCGAAGGTTCGCGCGGAGCGGCCGGCGAGATCGACGCTCAGTTCGCCTTCGGCCATCGCGCTCAATGTCTCATGAAGAAGGCGCGCCTCATCGGCGGAAAGCTCGATGGAAAGCTGTTTGACCAGGCGCTTCGCGGTCGCCACCAGAACCGAGTTGATCACCGTCTCTTCATTGAGCCGGAAACCGAAAGTGTTCAACGCCTCAACGACCCGCCGACGCTCGCGCTCCGACTCGCCCACACCGATCGTCGCGGCATCCACGATGCGACTCATGGCGCGCTCAAAGTCGACAAGGCGAAACGCGTCTTCTTCGACGGAACTGCGCCAGAGGTCGATGCGCTGAAGGGCCTGGGCCGCCGGCCAGATTGCAGCGAGAAGCTCGGTTTTTCGTCGGTAGTTCACCATCACTGGGATGGCGGCGTCCATAAACCGCGCCAGCGCAACATTCACCGCGGCCGGATCGTTCGCCGCGCGCGCGGCGGTGATCGCGAACCGGAGCGTGGCGAGCTCGATCTCGATCGCGTCGGTAAACTTTTGCGTTTCGGCCGGCACTTCGACCGCAAAATTTTTAATCGACGGCGCATCGGCCGGAATGCCCTCGGCGCCGGGAGACGTCCGCGTCGCAAAAAATTGGTCCCCATTCTGCGTGATGAGATACAGGTCGACGCTGCTGCGGTTTCGATCCGGATTGATGTCGTCGAAGAACAACTGCGCGCTCGCCAACGCCGCTTCGACCGCGTCGAAGCCGGCGGCGTCCCCAGCCATCGCCGACGCCGCGCCGCGGCGCGCGAGACGATGGAAAGAGTCGATTTCTCGGGCGAACAGGCCGAGCATCCGCTGCCGTTGGACCGGGATGGAAGTTCTCGTTATTTTGGACACGTCGGTTTCCACCGTGATCTCGGAAAGGCGTTCCTGCCTCGGCTGTAACGCCCGCACGTCGGCAGCCAGATAACCGGTGAATGCGGCATAGTCGGCCGTCGCGCGCTGGAGCGCGTCGACCGTTTCGGCGACGACCCGGTTTGTTTCTTCGAGCCTCTCCGCGGTCATCTCCGGAAAGTTTTCGTACCGACGCAGAAATGTCCGCAGGCGTGAGGACATCACTCTCAACTGAGCGTAGAGCGCGTCGGGCTGCGCGCGCGCGAGCAGCTCGCTCGCCGGAATGGCGGTCAACTCAGGCGTGATCCGTCCGCCGTACACGGCGGTGTCGGCCGTGGCGAACAGCCGGGCCTCCGGGCTGTCGATAGAATAAAAAAGCGTGTCGTTCCCTTCCGGCCGAAGATGATTGAGCCAGGCGTCAAAACCGTCGAGGTTGGCCTGCGCAGCCGCGCCCCGCGCGGAGAGATCCGCGGTGGAATCGCCGCCGCGGCTCAGCGCCAGGCGACCCGTGACGCCGGCAATGCGATTGCCGAGCTCATGACTGACCAGCGTGAGGAACCGGCCGCGGTCGTCCAGCGTGCCGGCGGTGGGCTTCAGTCCCGCGGCGCGCGCGTCAAGATAGGCGGCATGAATGGCGTAGTCGCGGATGAGGCGGTCAAACGCGAGGCGAAGCGTCCGGCCGCGGCTTCGAAGGGTCGTGATTTCTTCAGCGGTGAATGGCCTGTTCACGCGCGCGGCGGCGAATAGATTTTCTGCCTCAGCGCGGAAACCGTGTATGCGATTCGCCATGGAGTCGAGGGCAGCGGCCTCGTTGAGCTCCGCGCCCCGCAGCGTCGGCTTGCCTTCGAGGGCCGACGGCAGGTAGCCGGGGGTGTCGACAGTGACCCAGATGCCGGTTGTATCGTAGTCGACGAGCGTGAACACGAGGTCGCGGTTGCTTTGTGCGTCGAATGCCTGGAGAGAGGTCATGAGGTTCTTAACGCCCTCATTCATGTATCCCACCATCTCGGCGTTGAAAACCACCGCATCTTCACCCGGTTCCAGCAGGTCGATATACGAGACGGAACCGGCGAAGGCATTGTTCATCCAGTGGCTCATCGTCCCCATCACGCGTCGGATCTCGACGGCCTGGTCGGGCGCGACGCCCTCGGGGCGGGCGGCGCGATTGACGGCGCCTTCCTCGTCCGTGTCTGGCCGCAAGGCGATCGTATCGAAGGGTTCGAGATTCACGTCGCGTGGGATGCGCGGAAGCGGATTGAGCAGAATGAGAAGGCGCCCCGCCGCGCTCGTGACGAAGGCGACGGCCGCCCACACCGCGGCCACCAGCATCATGCCGTTCACGTCGGGGAAAATTCCGTGCGCGAGTCCGGCAATTGCCAGCACGCTCAAGATCGGCGCGACGAAACGTTTGTAGGACGCCTCCCAGCGAAGAACCGGTTCGAAGCGGCCGGGGCCGAACATCAGTTCGGTCGGGCTCATGCGCACCGCGTCCGGGTTTCCAGCGGTCTTGGGCACCAGCGCTTCCATCAGGACCGTGTCGAGACCGTAAAGGATCATGCCCAGGAGCTGGACGCCGCCGATCATCACTCCACCGATCAGGACGGCGCCAATGCCGATCGCTCCCTGCGTCACGCCAAGGATGCCCAGGACGGAGAGGACCGCCAGCGGCATCATCCACTGAAACTTCGCGGCCGAACCCATTTTGTCCGCGCGCTCGGCCCACGCCATCATCTCGCCCACCTTTCGCGTCTGCTCCGCCGTGAGGTTGCTGTTTGAAAGATCATTGACGTCGCCCAGGTCCTTGTAGCCCGATAACCGGAGAAAGTAACCGAGCAGCATGTCGCGCTTCTGCACGGAGAAGAAATTCGCCAGTCCATTGAGGGAATCGTACCGGCGGCGTCCACCCTCTTTTTTCATGTTGAGGTAGATCGTCGGGTTCTGTCCCGAACCGCCGCGTCCGACGCGGCCAGTGAAGAGGAAGTAAGCGTCGAGCCCGGGCGTGCCGACCTCGGACCACACGCGCGCGCCGAGCAACTGGGCGGCGGACTCGAACTGGACGAAGCTGCCCCCGTCGGGACCCGCCTGGATGTGGGTGAAGGCATGAAAGGCCTCATGGACGATCATGGGCAGGATGGCTTCGGGAGGCAGGTCGAGTAGAGCCTCGTTGATGCGGATGCGTGGCAGCGCCTTGCCCGCGAGATCGTAATCGGTGATGGCCACGCTGTTATCGCCATCGAGGTCATCAAAGAGGACTTCGATGCCATATTTCTTGAGGAGGGAAATGAAGGGCGCGGCCGTGGGGCTGCGGGGCGGGAGAAGACCGAACCATCGCCGCTCGCCGAGCGCCATCGCGCGGCGGACCGCAACGGATTCCCGCGGCGGCGCGCGCGGTGATTCGCCGATGCCCACCGGGCCGGCGGCGTTAAAGAAAGAATGCCGAACGCCGCCGATAAAAAGACCGGCCACCGCGGGTAGCGTGTAGGCCGGGTCCGCAACGAGGGCTGGAAGGCCGAGCGCCGCGAGGGAGTTCGAGGCCGCGATCGAGATGTCGGCGAACGGCACCCCAAAACCAGCGTTGGCGGCAATGGAGGCCGTGAGAAGAAGCGACAGGGCGAGAATGGAAATCGAGAGGGACGCGGCGTAACGCCCGAGGAAGTTGCGGGGCGCCTGGAAGAACACGCTCGCAGGCGCGTCTTTGCCCTGGAAGAAATCGGGAAGGCCGTGGAGGAGCGCGAACACCAGGGGTACGAAAACCACCGCGGCGAAAACGTAACCCATTCCGGCCATCGCGAGCGGAATCCCGGGGAGGAGCGCGAGCTCAACGATCGGGCCGATGACCCGGCGCATCAGGGCGGTCCGCATCGCGCGTCCGGCGAACGCCCACGCGCGGCTGCCCGCGGTTCCGGCGCCGCGGCCGAAGATCAGAATGAACGGATACGAGAGCCCCGCCAACAGCGGCATCCAGAGCGCGGGAATCATGAGCGTCAGTGGCGCAACGGGCGCCGCGCGCAGGAAGGTCAGCTTGGGAACACCGGTGGCCGCGTCAGGAACGGGCAGGCCATCGGCGACTTCGGTGTAACCGCCGGGAACGCCATCGGGCGTTGATTGAAGCGTTCGGCCCGCAGAGCTGGTCGTGACGACCCGGGAGCGGCCCGACTGATCGACACGGCTGGCGCCCGCCGGAAAAGCGCCGGTCTTCCCGGCCAGAGCCGCGGCGGCGAGCGCCGTGTGGATCATGAGATCTTCGGTCGCGCGCGCGGCGGGGTTCGACGCGTCGCCCACTTCCAGTTCGCTCGGAGCGAGAAACAGCGCTTCGCCGCTCAGCAACCGCTCGAGCGGCGCCTTGTCTCGCGCGAAGATCGACAGATATTCGGTTCCACTCAGGCCTTCGACTTTCGTCAGCACCGGTTGAACAATGGCGACGTCGAGACCACGCTCGGCCAGGCGCGCCGCGATGACCGGCGTGTGGAAGCCGCCCACCAGAAGGCCGCGAACGCCTTCGGTGGCGGGCATCGCCAAGAGATTGCGCACGATGCGCGAGCTGCGCAGATCCGCGGAGATATAAAAGTTTTCGAAAGACGCCGACATCGCCGCTGGAAGCGGGGACAGGGCGCGGATTTCGCGGTACCGATGCCATTCCTCGGGCGTCAGGGAAAAACCCACGAGTCGGCCGGCGAGGAACGCCGCCTCATCGCGATGG
Source organism: Elusimicrobiota bacterium (assembly GCA_038238485.1). Lineage (GTDB taxonomy): Bacteria > Elusimicrobiota > Elusimicrobia > F11 > F11 > JBBRXR01. Next base: position 8,547 of record JBBRXR010000024.1, read on the forward strand.
AGAAGGCGACGCTCCGCCTCCGACAAAGAGAGCCGGTTGATCGCCGCCTTCTCGAGAGCGGCGACACCGTCGAAGAGCGCGTCGGCGCGGATGGCGTCGGCCAGCGACACATAGCGCACGTACGAGGCAAACGCGGGCGACTGGGCGATCACGACGCCGCGTCGTGCGGCGAGGCGGCAAAGAGATTGGTGGAAGTCGACGTAAGTTATTTCGCCCGCCCGGTAGCGGAGACTGTCGTCCACCAGTGTTTTTAATTCAGCGGGGGACGCGGCCGCCACGATCTTCTCGATCACACGGCGGCGCTCACGCTCGACCTGCGCGTAGTCGAGCGACCGCTCGATCTTGAACGCTTCAAGGAACGACGCGACCGCCTGGGGCACGGCGGCCGGGTTGACGGCGGCGAGTCGCTCGACGTAGGCGCCGAGCGGGATCGAGCCCGCGCGATGGCCGCACATGAGTTGGTCGAAGCGAAGAAGATCGGGATTGAGCGACGTTCGTTTCTGATCGGACAGCGTTCGCTGGGCGCGCGCGACGGTATCGGTGGCCGAGGCACGAAGCGTTTGCGCTTCCTTGACGGCGCTCAGGTTCTTCGCGTAAAGAGTCGCATCGTCCACGCCATAAAAGGCCGGCGCCTTTCCGCTCACGCCGAGCAACGTCGGGGCCGCGATGCGGCCCGCGTTCAGGAAGTAACGGCCGACGCCCGCCGCGAGTCTGGCGTCCGGAAGACCAGCAAACCGCTGGAAATCGAACCGCCCGAACGCGCCCTCCACGCCGACGCTGCCCGCCAGGGAGCTGAGGGCGCGAGCGATGTTTTCCTGCGCTTCGAGATTGAGGTGAACGTCCTGGATAAGAACCACCGCGCCGCGGGACGTGCCCCGCGCCGGAACAACACGTCGTACGGTTGCCGCCGACG
>JBBRXR010000025.1:0-9324 GCA_038238485.1 Elusimicrobiota bacterium
ACAACTGTTACACCATCATCCGCGTCAAATTCGATAAGTGGTACGCGCAACAGGCCGAGAAGGCCGGCGCCCAGGTCTATTCGGGCGTGAAGGTTTCCAAAATTCTTCGGAAGGGGAATCAGGTCATCGGCATCGAGACCAGCGAAGGGGACCAGCTTCATTCCGACGTCGTGATCTGCTGCGACGGCGTGAACTCGATGCTGGCCCAGTCGATCGGCCTTATCGACGAATGGAAGCCTGACGAGGTGGCGCTCGGCGTGAAGGAAGTGCTCTCGCTGCCCGAAGGACGCCTGAAAGACCGTTTTCAGCTCGAGGGCAACGAAGGGGCGACGTACGAGATTTTCGGAGATACCAGCAAAGGGATGCTCGGCTATTCGTTCCTCTACACCAACCGGGACTCCATTTCCTTCGGCGTCGGCTGCAAGCTCTCGCATTTCCAAAAGGAGCGCATCGCGCCTTACGATTTGCTTGAGAACGCCAAGAAGCACCCGGTCATCCGGCGCATGCTCGCGGACGCCAAGCCCATGGAGTACTCGGCCCACCTGATTCCTGAAGGCGGCTATTACTCGCTCCCGCCGCTCTACACCGACGGTTTCATGATTGCCGGGGACGCCGCCCAGATGATCAACCCGAAGCACCGCGAAGGATCAAACCTCGCCATGGCCGCGGGCATGATGGCTGCGCAGACGGCCATCGAGGCCAAGAAGAAGGGAGATTTTTCGAAGGCCACGCTTTCCGCTTACCAAAGGAAACTCGAAGCGTCGGTTGTTTTGCCGGACCTGAGGGATCATCGCGACATCGAGCCGGTGATCGAGCGCAATATGCACCTTCTCACAATTTATCCGGAAATGGTTAACAAGGCACTGCACGAGTATTTCACCGTGGACGGGCGGCCGAAACGCACCGTGATGCACAGCATCAAGAAGAAAATCTTTAAGACCCGGTCGATCATGAAGATCGCCAAGGACTTCTGGACGCTGCGGAAAGCTTTTTCCTAAGGAGACACCATGAGCGTCAATATCGATGAGAAACTCGGCTGGTTGACCTACAAGGCGGACCACAGTTTCGCTCATATCAAGATCAAGGATAGTTCAGACACCTCACCCTGCGTGAAGGAATGCAAGGACAAGCCTTGCACGTTCATCTGCCCGGCGAAGGTTTACAACTGGGAAGAGTCTCTCAAGAAGATTTTGGTCGCCTACGAGAACTGCATCGAGTGCGGCGCCTGCCGGATGCTCTGCCCGTTCGACAACATCGCCTGCGAGTGGCCTCGCGGCGGGTTCGGAGTTCAGTACAAACTGGGCTAAGCCTCCCGGCTTAGGCCTTCAATCCTGTCGACGATGAGGCCGCTCCGGCCAGATCGTCGAAGTCCGCGCGAAGCAGCCGGTTGAACGGCATCGTGGCCGACGATGTCAACATGAGCCAGTAGACTTCCGTCCGCCCCACCTTTACGCGCTCCGCCGCCCCCAAAACCGTTTCCGATTCTCTCAACATCCCCAGCGTTTTCAATCCAATCACCATCGGCCACCACACGGCGGCGCGCAGGCGAAACATGGTCGCCGGCACCGCTTCGACGTAACTGAGGCCCGCCTTCATTCGGTCGAGGGCGGAATCGATCAGCTCGTGGTAAATCGGCAGGAAACGGTTGGCGTTGGCCTTGTCGCGAAGATCATCGGGCTTAAGACCCGCCGCCGCAAGCCTTTCCAGGGGGACGTAGCAGCGGCCGTTCTTGATATCGACGGGAAGATCGCGCAGGATGTTCACCAGCTGCAGGCCGGTGCCGAAACGGATACCTTCGGCGCGGTGGGCCGCCAGCGATTCCTGAAGCCGCGGCCGATGGGCCGCGCATAGATCCGTCCAGAAACGTCCCGGCTCTCCGCCGATCCACTCCAGATAGCGTTCCAGGTCCTCGCCGGTGCGGAGCGCGAGCACCTTTTCTTTTCCGCCGGCCGTTCCGAACGTTCGCAGGTCCGTCTCCATCCCATTCAGCACGCCCACCACGACGCGCTGAACGAGCGCCTGATCGGTCTTTGTCAGCTGGAAGAGCGCGTCGATCATCGGCTTGAAACGCTCCAGAAGGATGCGCTCTGCTGATTTCTCTCCGGACAGGGCCGAACGGACGCGCTCAGCGATGGCGTGACCGCGTTCCGGCGCCAGCGGGAAAACGTCGAAGACCGCTTTCATTTCCGTTAAAAGATTCAGGCGGTCGGCGGCGGGCAGGATTTCCGTATCCGCGACGGTGTCGGCGGCTCGGCAAAGAAGATAGCCGATGCCCATCGCCGGACGGATGTCCGCCGGCAGAACGCGCAGGCTCAGATAGAACGAGCGGGAGACCGATTTGAGGAGTTCGTCGAGGCTGGCGGGCACGTCGAAGTCAGGCGACCTTGTCGGTCACTTCGGGCAACAGGTCCAGAAAAGGAGCGATGTCGGTCTCCACGCCGAGGACCCGGTTGACGGAGCAGGCGAATCCGCCTGCCGTCGTGTCTGAGAGCGCCCCCAGCCATCGGTACGTCATGGAGCCGTCGGTCGCGACGCAGGCCACGGCAGGTCGGGAGATGTTGCGGAGATTGGGCTCGATGACCACGGCATCGCTTCCATCCGACAGCCGAACGCGCGTGCCCGCCGGATAGAGGCCGAAGAAAGGAATAAGGAGTTTCACGAGGAAGGGTTCGAACTGGGAACCAGTGCGGCGCAGCATGGCGCGAATCACGCGATGCATCGGAGCGGGCTTGCGATAGTGCGATTCCGACACGGTGCGCCAGCTTACAAAATCGGCCAAAGCGATAATCCGCGAGAACGGATGCGCTTTCTGCGTGCCCGGCAGTTCCGGATAGCCAGCGCCGTCGAATCCGAGGTGATGCTCCAGCGCCGCGCGAACGATGCTCATGGGAACGCCCGGAACGCCCGCCAGGAAAGACGCGCCATCGCGCGTATGGAGGCGGACGAAATCGGCGTCGCCCGCGGCGAGCTTGTAATCTCCGGCGAAATCGGACGGAAGCAGATGGCGGCCCACGTCGTGAACGAGCGCTGCGATGGCGAGCATCTTGAGCGCTGTCACGTCGTAGCCGAGCTGCTGGCCGATGAAAATTGAGGAAATCATCGTGTTGACCGCGTGATGGGCGGAAAGATTAACTGTCGGCTTCAGGGCGACCACCACCGACAACGATTGAGGGCTCTGATGCATCAGGTCGATCAGCTTGTCGAGCGCCAGCGCGATCTCCGACACGGCGATGTTCTGCTCTTCGAGCAGCTTCGAGAGAAGTTTGTCGGCGATGCCGATCCATTCCTCGTGCACCTGCGCGGCCCGCAAAACGAGCGTTCCGCCCTTGATGCGCGCGTCCTTCTTGCGATTGTGATCATCACCCTTGAGTATGGCGGGGGCCCGGATGTGGTCGGTGACAAAGCCGGCGCCCTCAGCGTCGCCGCCCTTTCGCAGAAGCGTCAGGCAGAAATTGGCGAGTTCGTCGTTCGTCACGCCGGGAAGGAAGGTCACCGATCCGATGCGGTTGTCTTCGATGCCCTTGAGCAAGTCGTAGTACAGCAGGCTCTCCTCGATAAAGAGGTGGTCTTCAACCATGAACATGCCGTCCGTATGCTGGATCGCGACTTCGAGACGTTGACGGAAAATCTCTTCCAGAACCAGCGTCATCTTCTGGCAGGACTCGAGCGACGTGGGGTGGTTCGCCGTGTAGAGTTTGAAGTTCTTCGCCGCGCCGTACCACGCGCGGAGAAGTTTCACGAGCATCTCGCGCTCGCGCTTTTGCTGGTCCTGGACTTCGCCGCCGGTGGTCATGCTTTCATTTTCCCCAGCAGCATCTTCACCAGCGCGAGGTCTTCGCGCTGGTCTCCCGCCAGCCTTCCGAGAAATCCGCCTTCCTTCAGCACGGATTCGAGAAACGTCTTCGCCTGGGCGCCACCCACGTTGGAGATGCCGGTGTAAAGCGCGCGGCGCCAGGGACCGGAGCTCGTCTGGTCCTTGGCCGCCATCAGCAGAGCATCCAGGATGCGCGGATGCCTCTTCTGTACGAGATAATCCACGACCACCTGCCGGGTGTCGACGTCGGGAATTTTGGACATCGCGTTCGAGAGAATCGTATTGGCTTCGGGCGTTCCGATGCGGCAGAGCGTGCGCATCGCTTCTGTTCGGACGATTTTCTGTCCGTGCGTGAGGAGCGGCGCCATCTCGCTGATCGCGCCGGCGTCCTTGATGTCGCCCAGGATCATCACGATGTTGCGCAAAAGGTAGGGGGACGCGTTCTTCATGGCCGACATCAGCGCGTCGACGCCGTTCTCGCGGGCGACGGCGGCGATGATGCCGCAGAGTTTCTTGCGCATGCCGCGGTCCTGCTCGGCATCGAGGGATCCGACCAACGGGGGGATCGCCGACTTTCCGAGCGAGGCGAAGTAGGCCACCGTGTCCGCGAACATCGGAGACTCCATGGTGACGTTGCGCAGAGGAAATAGAACGAGATTCATGTTGTTGAAGGACGACAGCGCCTGCCGAAGCGTCGACAACAGGGAAATGATGCTCGGGTTGTCCGATTCTTCCTTGCGGCTCATCCACAGATCGATGGCGATTTTGAGGGCCCGTTCCTGCACGGGAACCGGGTTCTTCTCGCTCATGTACCGGATGAGCATGTGAATACCGAGGATCAGGTTCGGCCCGCCATCGGCCATCAACGCCTGTGCGAGCTCGAGATCGCTGGTGGGCGAAACAACCGCGCCGCCGGCCTTGAGCTGCTGATGGAGCTGGGCCTCATCTGAGGAAAACGCGACGAGCCGCGACGCCCAGCTCATGATCTGTTTCTGGGCGGGACGCTCAGACGGAATGAAGCGGTGGAAAAGCGGCGTGGGCTTGCGCATCCGGTAAGGGGGAGGTCCGGCGAGTCCATTATCGAATTTCATTTTGAGTCTGGTCGGCATCGGGAAAATTGCCAGGAACCGTTCGATGGGGAAATACCCTTCGCGGGTCGCCTCCACGAGGTTGCGGGCGAATGCGGCGGTGGACGGTGTGAGAAGGGTGCCCTTAACGCAAATCCATGTGAAGAGGTCGGGCAGGTCCGCGATGTCCGCCTGCTCAAGCTGGCCGACAAAATCCGAATCCTGGCCGACGGATTCCAGACGCTGAGAGATCTGGGCGTCGGTGAGACGCAGGAGAAGCATGTTGGCCGTGACCGGGACCAGCGTGATGGGTTTGGAGTCACCGTCGCCGATGAAGGCGCTGAGCCGGTCCATCTTGGCCTCCGCCGGTTCCTTTCCAGAAAGGATGTGAAGGACCTGGAAAAAGTGTCGTCCCTGGAGGGGCGCGGTGAAAATGATCTCCCGATAACCGAGATTTCTCAGCACGCTGGCGAAGAAGATGGTCAGTTCCTTGAGGCCGGCGGGCTCCCCTTCGAATACCATCGAACGGTTGGTGAGCTGGAGTTTGATGATCTTCTGCTCGACGGCGGCGTCGTTGAATCGCTTCGAAACGTTCTGCATGATCTCGTCGAAAGCCTTGTTGTCCTGGTTGTAGATGTAGAAGGCACGGAAGGATCCGGCGAGTGTCGAAACAAATCGATTCACCGCATCGCGGGTGGCCTTATTGATGGGGGTCGATGGCGACCCGGCGGGGAGGTTTTCTGCCGCTTTCATAGAATCAATGTTAAGAGGAAAGGCGCACGATTCAAGGCCACTTTAAATTGACCTTGATAACCCAGGTAGTGCCTGTTACAATTCGATCACTGTTTTTCGTGCTGAGTTTTATCGTCGAAAGGGAGGACTTAGATGACGCCAGCAGCAAATACGCTTTTACCCCTCATGATCATCGCCTTGGGGCTTCTGGGTGTAATTTTGAGCTTTTTGGTTCCTGATAGAAAGAAGTCCATGATTTCTCTGGGCCTGGCGGGCCTCATCATCGTGACCGGTCTTTTTCAGCTCGGTTCTCAGTCGATCACCCGTTGGCGACTGAACCGCCGAATGGCCTCCATTCAGCGCGAGCGGCAGCAGGACCTCGAAGATATTCGTAAACGCCTTCAGGATCAGTCAAGCGCGGCTCCGGGCAAACCGGTGGCTGGCGTCGCCAACCTGAAGCCCGCGGCCCCGGCGGCTGTGGTTCCTGTCGCGCCGAAGCAGAAATAGCGCCCCGGCTGCCATTTGCAGACGGCGAGCGCGCCCAAGCGCAAGAAGATCTTTCTTTCTCATGGCTTCCAGTGGCGCATCGCCGCATTGGTGGCTGGCTCGCTGACGGTTCTGCTTCTGTTCACCGGACTTCACGGACTTTTTATCGTCAAATTGGTCCTTCCTGAAGAGCTTTCCAGACAGATCCAGCCGGTTCTCGTGCAGTCCACTCTTCGAGTTTTCCTCGTGGGCGTGATTTACATCTTCGTCGTGACGCTTGCCGCGGTTTTCCTCTCCCACCGGACGGTTGGACCGCTGGGCCGAATTGAAAGCGACCTCCGGCGGTTGGCGGAGTCGGACGAAGTTCCCGAGCCGCTCAAGGTCCGCAACGGCGACGGGTTGGAAGGGTTGGTCGACGCAGTGAACCGGTTGATCGAGCGGATGAAAGGATAAGAACGTGAACAAAGCCCGATTTCGTCTTTGGTTTGATCAGAATTGGATGACGTGGACGTTGGTGATATTGCTCATCGTGACCGTCGTCGGCACCGCGATCGGCACTTACGTCTTCTTCTTCGAACTCGATTCCTTCCAGAAACAGACCCTGACCGCCTCAATCCCGCTCTACCTCTTCAACAGTCTCATCGCCGCGCTCTCCTTCGTCTTCTGCTACTGGCTGTTCCTTTACGGAGGCCTCACGCAAATGAAAGCGGCCAAGATGGACGCGGAACTCGTCAGCGTGAAGTTCGCAGACGTGATTGGCCTTGAGGAAGCGAAAAAGGAAGCCAAGGAGGTCGTTGCCCTCATTCTCGACCGCGCCCGTATCCGCAAGATCGGTGGAAAAATCATCAAGGGTATTCTGATGCAGGGGCCCCCCGGTTGCGGAAAAACTCTCTTGGCCAAGGCGATCGCCGCTGAGTCCGGCGTGCCCTTCCTTGCCGTCTCCGGCAGCGAGTTCGTGGAAGTTTTTGTCGGCGTGGGTGCGTCGCGCGTTCGCCGTCTCGCCAAACGTGCCCGGATGCTCGCGGAGGCGCATGGCGCCTGTATTATCTTCATTGATGAACTCGACGTCATCGGCCGCGGCCGCACGTTCAGCGCTTTCGGCGGCTCCGAAGAAACCAATTCGACCCAGAATCAGCTCCTCGTCGAGATGGACGGTATTCACAGCGGCCGCGATAACATCATTTTCATCGGCGCGACGAACGCCGCGGAATCGACACTCGACGCCGCGCTGCTCCGCCCCGGCCGGTTCGATCGCAAGATCTACGTCGGTCGACCTCACCTCAATGAACGTGAGGATATGTTCCGCTACTACCTGGGAAAAATCAGCGCGGACCCGAATCTTGATTACCGGAAGCTGGCGCAGCGCAGTGTCTACAAGTCTCCCGCCGACATTGAAGGGGCCGTGAAGGAAGCCGCGCTTATCGCCACGCGCGACGGTCGCGACATGATCATGTTTAAGGATCTTTCGTCGGCCTTCGAACGCATCGACCTTGGAATCGCGCATCGTCTCCCGCTTACGCCCAAAGAGCGGGAAACCATCGCCACCCATGAGGCGGGCCACCTGGTCACGGTTTACCATCAGCATCCGACGCACGACGTTTTCAAGGCCACGATCCTCAACCGCGGCGGCGCGCTGGGCCACGTTATGCCCGTGCCGCGCGAGGAACAGTACACCAAGAGCCGCACCGAACTCCTCGCCGACATCAAGGTGTCGCTGGCGGGCTTCCTGGCTGAGAAAATTCGCTATGGCGTGACGTCCACGGGCTGTGCCTCCGACTTTGCCAACGCCCTCGGAAACGCGCAGGCGATGGTGTGGGAGTACGGCATGGGTTTGAGCGGCATTATCGGGAACTACGCCATCACCCAGAACCCGCAGGCCATCCACTCCCGGCTGTCGGAAGCGTTCAAGGACAAGCTCAATGACGAGACACAGGGCATCCTGAAGCAGTGTGAAAAAGAAACCGAAGAATATCTGCGCCGTGAATGGCCCCTCGTTGAGACTTTCGCGAAACTTCTCGTCGAGAAGGAAGAACTGAACTACGATGAGATCGAGGTCGTGTTCGCCCAGTTTGGGAAGACTCGCGGCGACTATCCGGCCAACGCCTAACTATGTCCGATCCCACACCGACCGATCAGCCGAAGGGCGAGCAGGAATTCGAATTCCCGGCGCTTCACGCTGACGAGCCGGCCAAGCCGAAAGAAGAAGCCGCTGCCCCTCCGCCGCCCCCGGCCGAAACGGCCCCGCCGCCACCCACCGGTCCCCAGGGTTATTTCGCCCGTCATCGTTCGATGACGGTCATGATGCTTTTCGCGCTCGTCTGCCTCAGCATGTTCGGCATCCGCAAGTGGCGCGCGCGCAGTGAGGTGAAGCCGGAAGAGCAGGAACAGTCCCAGCAGGGGCCCGACGAGGTGCCGGTGAACGCCATCGAGGCGCGCATCGGACGTTTCCAGGACACCATCAATGCGGTCGGAGCGCTCAAGGGTGAAGCCGAAGTTGAACTTCGCTTCCAGGTGGAAGGCCGCGTGGACCAGCTTGATATTCTTGAAGGCGCCAAGATGCGCAAAGGCCAGCTCATTGGCCGCTTGAGCGATCGTGACGCGTCGCTGAAGGTGCAGCGCGCCAAGATCGAGCTTGAGCAGACGGAAAAGCTTTATCAGATGGGCGGCGTTTCCAAGACAAAACTTGATGAGGCCAGTCTGAACATGGAAGTGGCGCAGACGGAGCTCGACAAAACCAAGCTCATCGCCTCGCGCGACGGCATCATCGGCGAGAAAGAAGTGGAAGTCGGCGAGTTCGTGAACCCGCAACGCAAAGTTGCCAAGCTCGTTTCGATCAAGAACGTCGTGGTCGAAGTGGGCATTATCGAAAAGCAGGTCGACAAGATTTATCCCGGTCAGAAGATTCTTATCACGGTCGACGCTTATCCCGGAAACATCTTCGAGGGAAAGATCGAGACGATTTCGCCGATTATCGGTTCCGACGGGAGTAAGACATTCTCCGTTCGTTCTAAAATCCCGAACCCCGACAGCCTGCTGCTTCCCGGCATGTTCGCGCGCGCCAAGATCATCACGTACGAGGCCGACGACGCGATTTCCGTGCCCAATGACTCTCTTAACAAGACGCCTGGAGGATTCCAGGTGTTCGTGATCAACAAGGACAACGTGGCCGAAGCCCGCGACGTGCAGGTGGGTTACGTGGCGACCGAATTCACGCAAGTTGAGTCG
>JBBRXR010000026.1:0-9315 GCA_038238485.1 Elusimicrobiota bacterium
CCAGCTCATCGGCGTCCCCCGGGCCACGTCGCGCTTGACCGCGCGGCCGATCAGGCCGGAATAAAACTTCGGGGCGAGTCCGTAGCCGGGACGAATGGAACGCAGGCTCTCTTTCGTGAGGCGTTCCCCTTTCTTCATGTCGCGGACCACGTAAAGTGATCGCCGAAAAATCAGCGAGCCCTTCTCCGCCTTCGACGCGCCATAGGTCGGGACGCCGACGGACACACTCGCCGCTCCGGCGTCGCGAACCAGCGCGGACATTTCATCGGGTTCCATCGAGAAGGCGGAGTCGACGCCGCCGTCCTGGCGGCGGATCGTGAAATGCTTTTCGATGGCGACCGCGCCGAGGGCCACGGCCGCGATGGAAACCGCCGTCCCCATCGTGTGATCGGAAACGCCCACCAGGCACCCAAACCTTTGACGGAGGTCGGCGATGGTGCTGAGATTTGCCGATGACGGCTGGGCGGGGTAAGCGCTCGTGCATTTAAGAAGAACCAGATCGCGACACCCGGCCTTTCGGGCCGCCGCCACCGCTTCACCGATTTCGTCCGTCGTCGCCATTCCCGTCGAGATGATCATCGGCTTCTTCGTCGCCGCGACGCGCTGGATGAGCGGAATGTCGATGTTCTCGAATGAGGCGATCTTGTAAAGTGGCACGCGCAGATTTTCCAGAAAATCCACGGCCGTCGCATCGAACGGCGTGCTGAAACCGATGACGCCCTTCTGACGGCAGCGGTCAAAAATGGCTTTGTGCCATTCCCACGGCGTGTGGGCCTCGTGATAAAGATCGTGAAGCGTTCGTCCGTTCCAGAGGCTCATGGGATCGGTGATCTTAAAACCGGGACGATCGACGGCGATGGTCATCGTGTCGGCCGTGTAGGTCTGGATCTTTAGCGCCGAGACGCCGGACGCGGCCGCGGCGTCCACGATGGCGAGCGCGCGGTCGAGCGAACCATTGTGGTTGCCCGACATCTCCGCGATGATGAACGGCGGAGCGCCCAGTCCAACGGAACGGTCCGATACGCGAAACGCCGGTTTCACTTGCTCTCCTTCGCCTTGCGAACGGAGATCAGGTAGCGATGCCCGCGATGGTCGAAGAAATTCGGGAAGCGTTCCGGGTCGGCCACGCGCAGGAGATCAAACTGTTCGGCGATGGTTTTATTCGGGTCGACCCGACTGTCTTCGGGCGAGCGCTTGCGGTAAACGCGCCCCTTCGTGTGCGGCTGCGGCGCCGCATCGGGCGCGTCAGCGTGCGCGACCGCGAAATCGAGCAGTTGAGCGGTCACGTCGAACAGACGCCCGTTGATTTCGTCGAATAGCTCGTGCCCCTCGAGATCGAAGTGGCCGACGGTCCAGATGTCGCCCGTGTCCACGCTGTCGCCGGCCGAGAGCAATGTCACGGGAATTCGCTTCGCGCCCTCCACGACCTGCCAGACGTGCGGTGACCAGCCGCGTCCCTCCGGCAACGCGCTGGCATGGACCACGAGCGTGTGCCGGAAGCGGTCGCGCACGTCCGCACCCACGATCTCTCCGCAGGAAATCAGGAACAGAAGGTCTCCCGATTCGAGTTTCGCTTTGGAATGGACGATGCTCACTTCGTGCGCCGCCTGGCGGCGCGCCCAGGCCTGGAGCGACGGCATCACGGGGTGACGAGGGTCTGAGGTCAAAATGGAGATCTTCAAGCAGGCCTCCCGGTCTCAATGGCCGCCATGGCCCGCACCACGCTGTCGACGCCGGAGCTATCCCCTTTCATGAGCGCCAGCGCGCGCTCCGACATCGCGCGAACCGATTCCGGATTTTTCATCAGGTTCTGGATCGCTTCTTTCAAATTATCGGGGCCGACGTCGTCGGCCTCTCCCAGGTTCACGGTGGCACCTTCCGCCGCGACGGCTTCCGTGATTCCGCGCTGATTGTCCGCCATAACCACCGTGATGGACGGCACGCCCAACTTGCAGCGCTCCCACGTCGTGGTGCCTCCGCCGCCGATGACGAGGTCGGCTGCGTCGAGCAGAGAAGCCATGTGATCCGTCTGAACATGGAGGGTGAATCCGTAGCGGTGGCACTCCGCCTCCAGCGCGTCTTTATCCTGGTGGGCGAGGCCCACGACCACGCCGACCGTGGGACCCGCCGGCATCCGCCCCAACGTTACGACCGTCTTCAGCGTGAGTCCCCGCGGGTCCGATCCGCCGAAGAAAACGAGAATGCGGCGAACGCTTCCGTCCCGCGGCCGCGCCGTCACCGAAGAAAATTCCTTGCGGAGCAACGTGTGCGCCGGCCCGAGCAGTCGTCGACAGGAATCCGGGACGAGACCGTCGTAACGCGTCTGCATCGATCGAACAAAGTTCTGGTCGAGAAGAATGTCGCAATCATGCTTTCGGTCCGCGAGATCGTCGATGACCATGATGTGGCGCGACAGGGATCGCGCCCTGGTTTCCCATGCGGCATCGAGACCGTAATGGTCCACCACGAGCCAGTCCGCCGGCCGCTCGGCCGACGCGGCTTCCACGGGCACGTCCGCCGCCGCGTCCTCGATGGGCGAGACCGCGAAGCCCTGTGACTGGATGAACTTGATGTAATTACCGACGTCCTCGCGGCAGACGAAAGAAATGTCCTCGGCGCCCGCATCGCGCAGCGCGTCCGCCAGCGTCAGGCAGCGCATGACGTGGCCGCTTCCGATTTGGCTCGAGGCGTCCGCCCGGATGACGATGCGTTTCATGGCCGCCATCGCTCAGTGTGCCTTCATGTCTTTCTGCTCGACGTGGGCATTGATCTGGCCGAGCGCGGGTTCGCGTTGAAGAAGGCCGAGAACATCCGCGGTCGAGAATACGGCGCCAGGACAGTAAAGGCGTGCGTAGACCTCGCTGACAAAGCGCCAATCGTCCTCCGTGTCGAGGGTCCAGCGCAGCCGGGAAAGGTCCACGGGGCTTTCGACCTGGTCCAGCGCGAAGGTTTCGGGGTGGCGATAGAAATGAACGGTGACGTGCTCACGCTCTTCCGGAGCGGTCGCGTCCCTGTTCGCGCGTTCAAGCGCTTCAAACGTGAAAATTTCCGTGTCGAGCCCGCGCGGGTAGGAGCGTTTGATCGTGTTACTCAGGTAATCAAGCTGACGGCCGTCGGACCGCTTCTGCTTCCAGATGGCGAGCATGTGCGTCAGGAGCGACGGGTCGTAAAACGGACAATCGGACGTGACGCGAATGAAGGTTCCGGCGTTCGACTGCGCGGCGGCACCGAAATAACGCGCGAGCACGTCGGATTCACTTCCGCGGAACGGAGTGGCGCGGTTCGCCACGGTCTCGGCAACGATCACGTCGTCCTCCACCTTGGTCGAGGTGGCGACAATGATTTCGTCCACTCCCTGGGCGGCGCGAACGCGTTCAATGACGTGCGCGAGGACCGATCGCCCCTGAAGGCGCTTGAGAACTTTACCGGGAAGCCGGGTGGAGCCGATTCTCGCCTGAATGATGGCGACGGTGGCGTCGCGCGTCGCGGTCATGGCCTGACTTCCGTTCGAACTTCAAAAACCGGTTCCAGCGTCCGACCTTCGAGAAGCGATGCCACGCGGCCCTCGTTGACGGCGCCGGCGACGAAAGGAATGACCTCAGCATAGGCGTCGCGGAGCGCGGAAAGGTCCGCCTTTGTGTGGGCAAAACTCATGTTGTGGGTGCCGATGGTCAGTATTCCGCGGCGAAACATCTCTTGAAGCAGAAGCGTCTTCGTCTGCGAGGACGTGGACCGCGGCGCCTCCTTGGTTACCATAAAAGTCCGAGAGGGATGGCCCACGACCTCAAAAATTCCAGCGGCGTCCGCGGATTCGATGATGGCGTTGATATTGCGTGCGTTTTCCGTCCCCAGCTCCGCCAGCGTCCGCGTCACCGGTTCACGCTGGAGTTTGTCGAGCGTCGCCTTCGCCGCCGAAAGAGAGAGCAGCTCCCCGCCGAACGTGAAGGAGAAGAAGATCTCCTCCATTCCGCGCATCAGGTCGGCGCGTCCCACCACCGCGGAGAGAGGGAATCCGTTGGCGAGGCCTTTTCCGAACGTTGCGAGATCAGGAATCACCTTGAAGAGCGCCTGCGCGCCGCCGTTGTCGACGCGAAAACCGCTGATGATTTCGTCAAAGATCAGAATCGCGCCGTGTCGCGTCGCCATTTCGCGAACGCTTTCAAGAAACCCCGGCGCCGGATAGCTGACATTCATCGGCTCCATGATGATCGCGGCAAACTCTCCGGGCCGTTCCCGGAGAAGCGCGGCGAGAGAGTCGGAATCGTTGTAGGCGAACCGGTGCGTCAATTCACGCGTGGCTTCCGGAACGCCGAGATGGCGTGAGGTGGAGCCGATGTACCAGTCCTGCCATCCATGGTATCCGCAGACGGCAACACGGTCGCGACCCGTCTTCGCGCGCGCCAGGCGGATGGCGCCGGCGGTCGCGTCCGATCCGTTCTTTCCGAAGCGGACTCCTTCGGCGCACGGGACCATGTCGATAATTCGCTCCGCTACCTCGGTCTCAAGGATGTGGGAGAGCGAGAGCAGCACCCCGTCCTTCAGCTGAGCGGACACGGCCGCATCGACGTCCGGATCGCAATAGCCCAGCGTCACGGATGAAAGCGCATTGATGAAATCGATATAGATGTTCCCGTCCACATCCCAGATCCGGCTGCCTTTTCCCCGCGCCGCGAACTGGGGCGAAGCGCCCAACGGAAACTGCAACTTGCTCTTGCTGAACGTTTGGGCGGCCAGCGGGATCGACCGCTCGGCCCGATAGAAATTCTCAATGGATTTATCGTACCGATTCGTCATGGAGCCACCTGGGTCAGCGGCGACGCCGCGCGTTGGAACCGGAGATTTTCGGCAAAGATCTCGGGGCAATCACGCGCCAGACGACAGATATCGTCCATGACGAACGCCGGCTTCACGGGAAGGAGGCGCTTGAATACGGCCTCGACCACCGCGAAATCTTCCGGCTCGTCCACCGTCCAGCGCCACGCCGACAGGTCGATGTCATGGGAAATGTGGCCGACGCGATAGGCGGCGGGGTGATGATACAGGAACGGCGTCACGTGCTCCCGATCGTCGGGCGCGATGGCCTGGCGCCAGGCGGAGGCGAGCGCACCCATCGTCATCACCTCACAGTCGAGCCCGTCGGGAAAAGTCGGCGGAACGAAGTTCGACGTGTAATCGCATTCGTTTTCCCGATGGTGCCGGATAACGCGATCGATGATCTGCGGATCACTCAAGGGACAATCGCCGGTGAGGCGGACCACGTGATCCGCCCTGGCCGCCAGGGCGGCGGAATGAAAACGATCGAGAACGTCGTGAAGAGATCCTCGAAAAACATCGATGCCTTCCTCGCGGCAGGCGCGTTCGATGGGATCATCCGATCGGTCCACGCTCGTCGCCACGACGAGTTCATCGATCAACGTCGCGCGGCGAACACGGTCGATCTGACGAAGTAACATCGCGCGCCCATCTATCGGCATGAGAACTTTGCCCGGCAACCGCCGGGACGACATTCGCGCCTGGAGAAGAGCCACGGACCGCATCAGCAGCTCCAGGTGGCCGGGTCGAGGATCCGCTCATCGGCGACCATCTGCGTAGAAAAATCGAATCGGACGTTCCGGTCGAGGGCCGCGACGACTTCTTTGAGCTGACCCTGACTCGCCACGCCGACGAGCACGCGGTCAAATTCAGGGATAGAGGCCGCGTAGGCGATCGAGGCTTCGAGGCGGGTGCAACTCGCTTCAATGCACGCGTCATCGAACTTCCGCAGGGGTGCTTCCGCGAAAGAAAGCGCAGCGGGAAGGCGTTGAGGAGACATCAGCAGAAGGCCCTGCAGGAACACTGAACGCGCATGGATCTCGATGCCGCGGCGATGCAGATCTCTCATCCGGCCCGACAGAACGAGGCGCTGGTCGAAAATATTTGCGGGCAACTGGATGATGTCCGGCGTCAGGACCTTTAAGACGTCCGCGATTTCCTTCTCGTTGTACACCGACACGCCAATCTTTTTCACGAGCCCCTGAGATCGGGCGCTGACCAGCTCCTCGACGATCACCGCGGCGTCCGGACCGGCCAGGTCGGCCGCGTGATGAATCAGGCAACCATAGATGCGGGCGCGTCCCAGCCGCTGGAGGGACGACGCGAGCGACGCCAGCGGCCGCTGGCCGAGACGCGTCTTGGTCACGATGAGAAAGTCGTCCGCTGGTGTTTCCCCGATTCGGTCCTCGGCATTTCCATAGTCCGGGGCCGTATCGAGCAGGTCGATTCCCATTCGCCGGGCGGCGTCGAGGATGCCGGACACCTCGAGGTCCGACGGCGCGCCCGCGCGGTTGGAAATTCCGTAATCGGAACCGAACTGGGCGGTGCCGAGGCCGATCTTCATGACAGGACCGCCGAAACCGACGCGATCACGCGGTCCTGTTCCGTGTCCGTCAGTGCCGGATACAGCGGGAGGCTGAGCGCTTCTTCATAAAACTTTTCCGCCACCGGGAAATCCCCCGCCTTGAAACCGAACTGCGCATAAAACGGCTGAAGGTGGACGGGAATGTAATGCACCTGCGTTCCCACCCCCGCTTCGCGGAGCAAAGCCATCACGTCGCCGCGCGAGCGTCCGGCCTTCCGGAAATCGCAGCGGAGAACATAGAGATGATGGGCGCTTTCTTTTCGAAGCGACGCCTGGACGGGCTTGGCGCGAGAAAGACCGGAAAAGGCCGCGTCGTAGCGGGCGACGAGAGCACGACGGCGGGCGAGGAACCGGTCAATCTTCTTCATCTGCGAATTGCCGAGCGCGGCCTGAAGGTCGGTCAGTCGGTAGTGAAAGCCGAGTTCCTGCATCTCGTAGTACCACGGGTTTATTTTTCCGTCGGTGAACGCGAGGTCGTGATTGAGGTTTCCACCTTCGCTTTTGTGGATACCGTGATTGCGAAGGCGCATGAGCTTGTCGTGGAGCGCGTCGCTGTTCGTCGTGATCATTCCGCCCTCGCCGGCGGCGATGAGCTTCACGGGATGGAAAGAGAAAATCGTCATGTCCGCGTATGCGTTGTTGCCCACGCGCCCCCCCGCCGGGTAGGTGGCTCCGAGTGCGTGCGCGGCGTCTTCGATCACGACGGCGCCCGCCTTTTTCGCCAGACCGCTGATGGCTTCCATGTCGCAGGGCGCGCCGGCGAAGTGAACGGGAAGGATCGCCGCCACCTTCTCGCGCTTGAGAACGAGCTCAAGCTGAGCGGGGCTGATGTTGAGGCTCTCAGCGTCGATGTCGGCGAAAAGCGGCCGCGCTCCCGAATAAACCGCGGCATTCGACGTGGCGAGAAAAGTAATCGGGGATGTCACCGCGCTCTTCCCCGCGTGCAGGCCGGCGGCGAGGCAGGAGAGGTGAAGCGCCGCCGTGTCGCTCGCGACCGCGACGGCGTGTTTCGCTCCGACAAAATCCGCGACGGTCTTCTCGAAATCAGCGATCGCCGGCCCCTGCGTGAGAAAGGGGCTTTTGAGCACCGCCACCACCGCCGCGATGTCATCGTCCTCGATGAGCTGGCGGCCGTAGGGAAGAAAAGGTTCGGGAGCCTTCGCCAACGTCAGTTCGCCTTGGCGGGAACGGGAAGACCGTTATCGCGCGCAATCGCTTCGACCATGGTGAGAAGCTCCTCATCCTTGAGCCATTCCTTGTTCGTGTGGCTCTCGTAGCGGAAACCGTCGGCCGGGCGGCCGCCTTTCCAGTTCTCGAAATTCCACCAATGGTGCTCGGGCTCGACGATGTATTTGTCGGCCAGTTCGACGGTGTGTCGCGACTCGTCTTCGGTGAGAAGCGCCTCGTGGAGCTTCTCGCCGGGCCGGATGCCGACCTCGTTGATCTTGCAGGCCGGGCCGCCGATGACGCGGGCCAGATCGGTCATTTTCATGCTCGGGATCTTCGGAACGAAAACTTCTCCGCCGTGCATGGATTCGGCCGTGTCGGTGACGAGCTTGACGCCCTGATCGAGCGTGATCCAGAAGCGCGTCATGCGCTTGTCGGTGATGTTGAGCGTTCCCGACTTCGCCTGGCTCAGCCAAAGCGGGACGACCGATCCGCGGCTGCCGACGACGTTGCCGTAACGCACGCAGGAGAAACGAACCGGGTGCGGACCCGCGTAGGAATTGGCGGCGATGAAGAGGCGCTCGAGGCAGAGCTTCGTGGCGCCGTAAAGGTTGGTCGGGTTCGTCGCCTTGTCGGTGCTGAGCGCCACGGTGCGGGGCACATCGTGCTCGATTGCCGCCTCGATGATGTTTTGCGCGCCGATGATGTTCGTCTTCACAGCCTCGAAGGGATTGTATTCACAGACCGGCACGTGCTTGAGCGCCGCGGCGTGGATGATGAGCGTCGCGCCTTCAACGGCGCGATGGACACGTTCCTTGTCGCGAACGTCGCCGATCAGGTAGCGGAGAGACGGATGGCTGAAACGCTTCTGCATCTCATATTGCTTAAGCTCGTCGCGGCTGAAAATTCGAATCGTCTTCGGATGGTATTTATCGAGCATCGTGCGGACGAACTGGTTTCCGAAGGAACCCGTTCCCCCCGTGAGGAGAATTGTTTGCTTAGACCAATCGAGGACCGGCAGATTCATATCGACTCCATTGTTTGAATGTTCGGTGAATGAGCCCTGGAGGCCAGGAGCTCCGACAAAATTGAAATTCCGATGCTTGAGCCCGACGGCTCCCGGCAATCGAGGATGCGAAGGTCTTTTTGGTTTTCGAGACCGGCGTCGTCGGTGCGGCGCTCGAAGACGACGCCGTCCGCCCCCCGCAGACGAAGCGCCACGTCCACCAGGCTCGCGACGTCCCCTCTTCCGATGACCACAAACCGACGGTGCCCGGAGGCAACTTCCGCTTCCACCACTGCCGTCACTCGGTCGAGGCAGGTGTTGAAGGCCGCGACCGTGCGGTGAACGTAGTCATAACTCTGGCGGGTTTTCTCGGCGATGCCCTTCGGCGTGAGGATGTATTGCACGCGCTTGGCATTGAGATTCTGGATCTTGAGATGGCCTGTTTTGACGAGGCGGCGCACGACCGCGTTCACCAGGCCGAGCGAGAGGCCAGCCGCGTCAGCCACCTGTCGCTGGGTGGCGGTCGTTCCAGTCGAAATGAGGTTTAGAATCTTTAATTCGCGGGGATTGGACTGCATGTTCAGGGAATGAACATACCAAATTTAGAGAAAAGTGCCCCGGGAGGCGGCGCCGGCGGGCGCCGAGAGATAGGCCAGAAATTTGCCGCCCGCAAACCAGTCGGCGGTCGCACCGAGAAGAAAGTCGTGCTCCAGCATGTAGGCGGAACCATCGATCGCGAGCGGCC
>JBBRXR010000027.1:0-9205 GCA_038238485.1 Elusimicrobiota bacterium
CACGACGGGGGAATGTTCGCCGATCGTTCTCGCGGTCTACCTGCTCTTTTTCCTCATCGGGTTCCAGGTGCCCGCGTATCCGACGCTCTCGCGCGGCCTCAGCACCGCGCAACCGTACTTCGCGCTCGTCGTGTTCGCTCTGGCGCTCGCCGATTTCTTCACGGGCTCGCGCTCATTCCTCCTGTCGGTCGCAAATTTCCTGCTCGGGATTCAGGCCTTG
This sequence comes from Elusimicrobiota bacterium, assembly GCA_038238485.1. GTDB lineage: Bacteria > Elusimicrobiota > Elusimicrobia > F11 > F11 > JBBRXR01. Next base: position 221 of record JBBRXR010000027.1, read on the forward strand.
CGGCTCACGGCGCTGCGAACCAACCGCGAAAATCTCGGCAGCGTCCTTGTCTCCTCGCTGATGGTCCTCTCCGCGTCGACGCTCGCCGTTGACTGGACGTTCTTCGTCATGCTCGCGTGCTTTCTGCCCGCGCTCGTATGGACGCTCATGCTCCACACCATCGCGCTCGAAAGCGACATCGCCACCGGCGGCGACGCGGCCCACGCGCTTCAGGGGGGCAATCCCGTGTGGAAGCAGATGGCGCCGGCGCTCCGCTGGGCGGCCGCCGCGGCCTTCGGCATCGCCGCGTTCTGCTGCGCGTTCGTCTTCGTGATGTTCCCGCGCTTCAACTTTCAGGGCTTTCGCGGACAGTTCCTTCAGCCGCTGCACAAGACCGGCTTCACCAGCCAGGTCGACCTCGAGAAGGCGGGCCAGATCTACGAAGATCCGGCGATCGTGATGCGCGTGGAAGTGGAGAAAGCCGACCGCGGGCGCTGGACCGGTTACCTGCGCGGAAGTGTGCTCGATCTCTTCGACGGCCGGTTGTGGCGGCGCGCGTCTCGCCCCATTGAGCGCGCTTATCCCACGGGCCTGGGCGAATTCCGCCTGCGGGCCGCCGCGGCCGGCAAAGCATTTATCTTGAATCGATGGACACGGCCGTCCTCTTCGCGGCGCCCCACGCCTTCTTCGTGCGCATCGAGCGCCCGTTCCTCGAAGTCACCGCTGACGGCACGCTTCAGCGGCGGCAGAGCGACGCGTGGCGAATCCATTACGACGTGGTCTCATCTCCCTCCGCGGGCGCCGAGCCGTTCCTGACGGGCGGCGTGCTGCAAAGCCGCGGCATCCTCAACGCCGAGGTGCGCATGGCGTCGGACCTTCCAGAGAAGCGGTTGACGCGCCTGGCCGAACTCGCCGCCACCGAAGGCGGCGTGGGCAGCGCGCGCGACATCGCCGATCACCTGTCTGACTATCTTCGCACGCACTGCGCTTATAGCCTCGTGCCTGGCGCCATCGACGACGAGTCGCCCATCGAGCGATTCGTGTTCACCACCAAGCGCGGCCACTGCGAGCTCTTCGCGTCCTCGCTCGTCATCATGCTTCGCTACCGCGGTATCCCCGCGCGCATGGTGACGGGATTCCTTTCGCGTGAATGGAACGGACGCGGCGAGTACTACATCGTCCGCATGAAGCACGCGCACGCGTGGGTGGAGTACTACTCCAAGGGCGCGGGATGGGTGGAGATCGATCCATCTCCGCGCGACGTCGACCAGGGTGAGACCGACGTGTGGAAGCGCCGCGCGCGCGAGTCGTGGGACTACATGAACCTGCGCTGGAACCGTTACATCCTGAGTTATGACCTCGAGAAACAGGTGTCGATCATCCGCTCGGTGAGTTTGAAATCCGGCCACCTTTCGACGCGCTTCGAGGCGATCTTTGGGTTCGCGCGTCACCTGTTCTCAGGGACGAGTTTCAACCTGGGTTCGCGAAACCCGGTGGGGGGAAACCTGAAGCTGCCGGTGATGCCTTTCGCCCTGGCGGGTCTCGTGGCCCTCTTATATTTCGCCATTCGGTCCCTCCGCCGCGGTGCGCAGAGCGTCTGGTTCTATCGCCCGCTGGTCAAGACGCTCGAGCGCGCCGGCGCGGCGCCGCTTCCCGGCCGCACGCTGCGCGAGATGGTGGCCGCCGCCGCGCCGAAGCTCGGCGCCGGCGCGGACAGCGCGCGAATCCTCTCCGAGATGTATTACCGCCTGAGGTTCGAGCCGGGTGCCTCTCTGTCGCGTGAGGAACGTGGGAAGGTGAATGAGCTCCTGCGGCGTCTGAAGCCGGACTCGCGCCCGGCGTCCGCCCCCGTTGCGGACAGGGGAGGCAAGTGACTATGCTTATCCCTGTGCGACGCGCGATCTTCTCCAGCTTTCTCTGCCTCGCGGCGGTCCCGTTCATGGCCGCCCGGGCCAATGCCGCTCCGCGCTTCCTCGCGCTGGGGGATTCCTACACGATCGGCACTGCGGTGGACGAGAAGAAGCGCTGGGTCAACGAACTCGTCCGCCTCATGCGCCAGGACAATGTCGAAATTTCCGACCCCGAGATCATCGCCCACAACGGCTGGACCACCGGTGACCTGCTGGCCGCCGTCGACCGGGAGAAGCCGAAGGGGCCGTATGACCTGATCACGCTCATGATCGGCGTGAACAACCAGTTTCAGGGTCAACCCATCGAGAATTATCGGAAGGACCTGGTTACGCTTTTCGCCGTCGCCGCCAAGCTGGCCGGGGGCGATCCGCGCAAGATTGTGGTGATTTCGATTCCCGATTACAGCGCTACCCCTTTTGCCCAGGACAAGGACCCCGAGAAAATCACCGCCGAGATCGGCAAGTTCAACGGCGTCCTGCTCGAAGAAACCCGTCGCGCCCGCGCTCGAATCGTGGATGTCACGTCCGTTTCCCGGTTCGTCAAGACCAACCCCCAGCTCGTGGCCGAGGACGGGCTTCACCCGTCCTGGCGGCTTCACGGCGTCTGGGCCCGCCTCGTTTACCCCGTCGCCCGTCCCCTGATCGCCAAGCTTCACTGACGACGTTTTCGCCTCGCCTTCCGTCGGGCCGCCGGCCTGTGCTAAGCTCCAAAACCCTTCCATGAACTTTCTGAATAAACTCGAACGGAACTTCGGCTGGCTGGCCATCGGCAACCTGCCCGTTTACGTGGTGGCGGCCCAGGCCCTCCTGTTCATCTGGGGAATGATGAACCCGGGCCAGGAAGCGCTCCTGACCATGGAGCCGCACCTGGTCCGTGCCGGGGAATACTGGCGGATCTTCACGTTCCTGTTTCTCGTGCCGTTCCAGCACCCGCTCTGGATCGCGCTGTACCTCTACTTCCAGTTCATTTGCGGCCAGGCCCTCGAGAACGAGTGGGGCAGCTTCCGCCTGACCATTTTCTACCTCACCGGCGCCATCGGCTGCATCGTGGCCGCGTTCATCGCCGGGTACGACCTCTCCGCCGCCTTCTATCTGAACGAAACCGTGTTCCTCGCTTTCGCGGCGCTCTATCCCGACTACCAGATCCTGCTGTTCTTCATCATTCCGCTCAAGATCAAATGGATCGCGTGGTTCACGTGGGCGCGGATTCTGCTTGGCGTCTTCGGCGCGCCGTGGGTGCTCAAGATCGCCATCGCCGTCTCCCTGTCGAACTACCTTCTTTTCTTCGCCGTGCCCCATTTCCGTTCCGTCCAGGAACGCATCCAGCGATGGCAGCACCGCCGCCGCTATCGGGGCTTCTCCGAATGACGAACGTGATCGACACGTCCGCGGGCGGAAAGGCGGCGACGCCGTTGATGCAGCAATACCTGGGCCTGAAGGCCCGGTACGCCGAGGAAATTCTTTTCTTCCGGCTGGGCGACTTCTACGAAATGTTTTTTGACGATGCCGCTTTGGCGGCGCCGATCATGGAAGTGGCGCTCACCCAGCGCCAGGGCATTCCCATGTGCGGCATTCCCTATCACGCCATGACCGGTTACCTCGCCAAGCTGATCCGCGCGGGTAAGAGCGTGGCCATCGCCGAGCAGATGGAAGACCCCAAGAAGACCAAAGGCATGGTGAAGCGCGACGTGGTGCGCGTGGTCACGCCCGGCACGCTGGTGGAGGACGAACTGCTTCCTTCGCGCGCGAACAATTTTCTCGTGGCCATCGCCGCCACCGGTCCGCGGGGCGGCGTCGTGCGCTGGGCGCTCGCGGCCGCCGATGTTTCAACGGGCCGGCAGTGGCTCGGCGAATGCGCCGATGACCTCCAGCTCAATTCACTCAAGTCCCATCTCGCGGCGCTGAGCCCGAGTGAGATTCTTTTCATCGGTGAGACCGCGGCCGCGCTGGTGGGCCTCAACGCGGGCCGCGCCGTCACACGGCTTGAGCCCGTTCCGCCGTCCGCGGGCGAGCTGACCGCGCAGGCGTCGGAGTCCATCCGCCGCTACCTGCAGCGCGACCATGCGCAGGCCCTCAAGAGCCTCCGCCCTGCCGAGCCTCTTCCGTCCGCGGCGAACGGCGTCATGTTCCTCGATGAAACCGCCATCCGCCATCTCGAGCTCGTGGCCGCGGCGGACGCATCGCGCCCTGGACCGACGCTGTTGTCCGTTCTCGACCGGTGCGTCACCGCTGTCGGCAGCCGGCTCCTCCGATGGTGGGTCCTTCACCCGTCGCTCGACGCCGCGCTCATCCGCGGACGCCAGGACCAGGTGGAGACGCTCACCGAGGAATCCGTGGTCCGCACGGAGCTTCGCACGCTTCTCAACGGCGCCGCCGACATCGAGCGCATCTCCGTGCGCTCGCAGGCCGGCACCGCCAGCCCGCGCGACCTCGCTTCGCTGCGCGACGTCCTCTCGCGCCTGCCGTCGGTGCATGAGGTCTTCCGTCGCCTGGCCGACCGCGCGGCCATCGAACGCTTTTCTCCGACGCTCTCGAGACTCAAGTCTCCCGATGAACTGATGGAGACGCTCGCGCAGGAGCTGGCCGACGAACCGCCGGCGCGTCTGCTCGACGGCGGCGTCATTCGAGACGGGGTGGACGGCGAGCTCGACGAGCTTCGCGGCCTGCGCCGCCATGGAAAAAAATGGATCGCCGAGCTCGAGACCGCCGAGCGCGAGCGCACGGGCATCGGCTCGCTCAAGATCGGCTACAACGACGTTTTTGGTTATTACCTCGAAGTCTCGCGCGCCAACGTGTCGAAGGTCCCTCCCGACTGGATCCGCAAGCAGACGCTGGCCAACGCCGAGCGCTACATCACGCCGGCGTTGAAAGAGCAGGAAGAGAAAATCCTGGGCGCTGAGGAGCGCATCGGCGCCATCGAGGGCCGATTGTTCGGCGATCTTGTGCTCCGCGTCGCCGCGCATGGCCCGTCGCTTGCGCGCATCGCGGAGGCGCTCGCGCACATCGACGTCATCGCGTCGCTCTCGGACGCCGCGTCGGAGAACGGCTACGTCCGCCCAAAAATTCTCGAGACGGTGGAGTTCCGCGTGAAAGGCGGTCGCCATCCCGTCGTCGAGCGCCAGTTGGGCCGAGACCGTTTCATTGCCAACGACCTCAACCTCGGTCCGGATAAGGACCGCATCGCGATCATCACCGGCCCCAACATGGCCGGCAAATCAACCTATCTCCGGCAGACGGCGCTCATCGTCATCATGGCGCAGATGGTTTCGTTCGTGCCCGCGCAGTCGGCCGACGTCGGCATCGTCGACAAGATTTTTACGCGCATCGGGGCGAGCGACCGCCTGAGCCAGGGGCAGTCGACGTTCATGGTGGAGATGCAGGAGGTCGCCACGTTGCTGGCCAACGCCACGGAGCGCAGCTTCCTCGTGCTCGATGAAGTGGGCCGCGGCACATCGACGTACGACGGCGTGTCCATCGCCTGGGCCGTGGTCGAACATCTCTCGCGCATCGCCAGTCCGCGCACGCTTTTCGCCACGCATTACTTCGAGCTCACCCAGCTGGAAGGCCGCCTTGACGGCGTCTTCAACGCGCACGCCACCGCCAAGGAATGGCCGGGCCCCGATGGACGGCGGCAGGTGGTGTTCCTCTATCAGATCCAGCGTGGCGCGGCCGACCGGTCCTATGGCATTCACGTGGCGGAGATGGCGGGCGTGCCCAGCGCCTGCATCGATCGGGCGCGGGAGATTTTGAAGGAGCTCGAGAGCGGGAATCATCGCATCGACAAGGCGCCGTCCGCCAAAACGCACCAGCTTGAACTCTTCGGCGGCCATCCGGTGCTCGATGACCTGCGCGCCGTGGACGTCAACGCGCTCACGCCGCTCCAGGCGCTCAACGCGCTCGCCGGTCTCAAGGCGCGTCTGGAACGCGAATGAACGTCACGGAACCGCGCATTCACCTGCTTCCCGACGCCCTCGTCGCGCGCATCGCCGCGGGCGAGGTCGTGGAGCGCCCCGCCTCCGCGCTCAAGGAGCTTCTCGAAAACAGCCTCGACGCGGGCGCGACGCGCGTCTCGATCCTCATCGAGGGCGCGGGCCGCAGCCGGCTTTCCATCTCTGACAACGGATGCGGCATGACGCTCGTCGAAGCGCGCCTCGCGCTCAAGCGCCACGCGACGTCCAAAATCACGTCGCTCGAAGACCTTGAATCGATTCAGTCGTTCGGCTTCCGCGGCGAAGCGCTGCCGAGTATCGCGGCCGTCGCGAAGCTCACGCTCACCACGCGTAGCGCCGACGAGGATTCCGGCTGGGAGATCAAGCTGGAAGGCGGCGAGGTCATCAGTGAAACGCCCGTCGCCCGCGAACCCGGCACCACCATCGACGTGCGCGAGTTGTTCTTCAACACGCCGGCGCGATTCAAATTTCTAAAGGCCGACGGAACCGAGCGCGGCCAGTGCCTGCGCGTCGTCGAGGAAGCCGCTTTCGCCGCGCCCCGGGTTTCCTTCGAGATCAAAAGCGAGACGGGGAAGATGACGGTGTTCCGCGCGGGCGCCGAGGGCGCCGCGATCGACACCCTCAAGGGCCGGCTCGCCGAAGCCTGGGGAATCCGGTGGGGAAAAGACGTCGTGCGCGTGAGCGCCGAGAGCCCCCACTTCACGGTTTCAGGCCTCGTCACCCATCAGGGTTTTCATCAGGCGACGGCGCGCACGCAGTATCTGTACATCAACCGCCGTCCCGTTCAGAACCGGCGCCTCGCGCGCGCGGTGTACGAAGCGTTCACCGGCCAGTTGCCGAGCCTGCGGCATCCGGGATGGGTCCTTTTCCTCGCCGTGGATCCCGCGACCATCGACGTCAACGTTCATCCGTCGAAGCGTGAAGTGAAACTCACCCACGAATCCGAACTCTTCGGTTTCCTCATGACAGCCGTGCGCGGCGCGCTTTCCGCCCAGCGGCCGGCGCCCGTGTTTACGCTGGCGGGCCACGAGCCCGACGCTCCCGCTTTGTCGTATCCGCCGATACCGCCGGCCCCGGAGTTCTCCGCTCACGACGAGATGCGCCCGGCTTACGGAAATGTTCCTGAGACGGTCGCCGGACTCTTCGACGTGCCCGCGACGGCGGAAAACACGCGCCCCGAGCTCGACGATCTCCGCGACCCGAACCTGACCGTGCTCGGCGTGGTGAGACGCACGTTCATCGTCGCGCACACGAGCGGCGGCCTCCTGCTCGCTGACCAGCACGCCGCCGCGGAGAAAGTCGCCTATGAGCGGCTGATGGCCAACTTGAAGACGGCGCAGCCCCAAATTCAGATGCTCCTCGTGCCGTTCACCTGGGAAGTGGCGATGACCTTCGCGCCACGCGTCCAGGACGGACTGCATGTCTGGCGGAAGATGGGTTTCATGATTGAGCCCTTCGGCGGCTCCACGTTCATCGTGAAGGGCCTGCCCTCGCACCTGGGCGATCGCTACGATCTGCACGTTCTGCTCGACTCGATGTGCGACGCCGTGAGCGAACCGGGCGAGCGGCGCGGCACCACGCTTGAGCACCGGTTGGCCGCGATGGCCGCGTGCAAGGCCTCGATCAAGGCCGGCGATCCCCTCGACAACGCGTCCGCGCGGCAGGTCCTGGCCGAACTCGCGGCCTGCGAAAACCCTTTTACCTGCCCCCACGGGCGGCCGACGGTGATCCGCTACGGATTCAGCGACCTTGAAGTTAAATTCCGCCGCCGCTGAACCCTGCGACGATTCACCCGTTGTTATAATCTCGACCCATGCTTCTTCTCATTAAGTTCGCCGCCAAACTCTTTTCGATCATCAACAGCGAGGAATCTCCGCGCCAGATTGCCGCGGGCGTCGCGCTGGGCGCGTGGATCGGTCTCATTCCGATCGGCCTTCTTCCCTCCATCATGCTTTTCCTCTGTTTTTTGGTGAACGTGAATCTCGCGATGCTGGGACTGGCGGCCGGCATCTTCAAACTCCTCGCTTTCGCCGTCGACCCCATCGCCAACAAGATCGGCTACGCGCTGCTCGCGCAGACCGGCGCGCTCAAACCTCTTTGGACGAGCCTCTACAACACCCCGCTCGTTCCCTATACGCGCTTCAACAACACGATCGTGCTCGGGAGCTTCGTGATCGGTTTTCTCCTTCTCATTCCGGTTTATCTGCTCGCGCAGGTGGCGCTGAACAATTATCGGCGTCGCTACCGCGACCAGATCGCCGGCAGCAAGTTTATGAAAGCCCTCAAGGCGAGCACCTTCTACAAGTACTACGAGACGTTCCGGGACATCCGCGGCTCATGAAAATCATTCGCTGGAAGTACTTCCTCCCGGTCATCATCATCGTTGCCGCCATCTCGGTTTTCTTCATTATTTTCTTTGATCCTCTGGCCGCGCGCGCCATCGAGTCCGTCGCCAGCAAGGTGAACGGCGCTAAAGTGGAAATTGACGGCTTCAAAACGAAGTTCTTCGCGGGCCGCGTCGACATCGCCCGCCTTCAGGTGACCGATCGAAAAAGCCCCCTGCAGAACGTCCTAGAGACGGCGGGCGTCAGCTTTCAATTGAACCCCAGGGAGGTCCTGAGGAAACGTTTCGTCATCAACGAGGCGACGCTGCACGGCCTGCAGTTCAACACGGCGCGAAAAACATCTGGCGCGCTCCCGAAGCTCGCGAAGAAGGAAGAGGAAGACGGGCCTCCCGGTCCGGCGGAGAAGCTCTTCGAAAAATATAAGGACCGCTTCAAGGTCAGCCTCGCGGGCATGAAGACCGACATCAAAGGCAAGATCGAATTCGATCCCAAGGACACGCAGATCGTGAAGCTGTCGACGGAACTGAAGACGAAGGCCGAAGCGCTTCCGAAAGACTGCGACGCGAAAGTGAAGGCGCTCGACGCCGAGAACCGGCTGAAAGCGATCGGCGATCAGCTTGAGGCCATCAAGAAGACGCCGACGAAAGGCCCCGAGGCGTTTACCGCCATTCCGAATTCTCTGAAAAACCTCAAGGATCAACGCGACGCGCTCGCGAAGCTCAAGTCCGACGTCCAGGGCACGAAGGACACCATCCTCGGCGACGTGAAAAGCTACAAGACGGGCGTGGCTTCACTCTCCGA